>CAIQOG010000355.1 GCA_903873355.1 uncultured Bacteroidales bacterium | reverse complement strand
TCTTTGTTTTTATCTTCAGACATTCTCAGTATTAGTGTGTGATTTTTGTTTTTCAGATTATTAGCCAGAATATGAAGCCAGGGAATATACAGGTTTTTACTCCATCTGGTAAATAAATCCAGTTTTTTGAAATCTCCGCCATCAATACTAAATTTCACGATTCCGGCATTCGGACCGCAAACACAATAAATACCAACATCAGTGCCTTCAAACTGAAATGAGAGTTCTGACTCCGGATCTAACGCCTCCAAAATTCCAACGTTTGTAAACCTTACTGCAGCAAGTACTTTAGGCATCCATGGATTTTCGTACAACCAACCGTTTTTGATTCTTGCTTCACGCGGATCAACCAACGCTCCATTAAAATAACTAAAATCATCCAGTGGTTTGGTTGGAATATTATGTGGCTCCAATATTGTCTTCGTATTGGTTTCTGACCACATTTTATCCAGCAATACCTTCATCGTTGCAGCATAAAACCGTTGTCCGAAGGGTAATGGATGTGTACCGCCAAACTGTTTCCAGTCAAACTCACCGGCTTTCATCCGTTCAGCAATTTCCTGTGCCTGATTGATGGACGGAATCTGGTAGTATTCGGCCACTTTTTCATGATTCAGAATAACACCGGGTTGTTTTCCTGCATTTAAGATTGGGATAAACGGGTCATAAATAAAATGTTGCATCACAATATCCATGTTCGGATTACTTAGTAATGCCTGACGCACTTCGCCTTCCATGCCACGGATTTGAGCTATTGAATCGAATCCGTTTGTATCATCATTCACTGCCGCTTCCACGAACAACAAATCAACCTTTCCGTTTTTAAACACATCTTTCTTCATACGGAATGCACCCGGCGTAGAACCTGTTGAACCAATTCCCGCTTCAATAAAATCGAATTTTGTATCCGGAAATCGTTTTGTCAGATATTCCATTATCTGATTATGCCAACCCTTCATGGCTGTAATAGAGCCACCTAAAAACGCCACTCGCCCAACTTTGTCTTTATCGAAAATAAGACGTGAGTTGTTTAAATTTCCGCGGAAATTAATATGCTGCCTTTGCTTATAAATAGCTGTTTGTCTGTTGATTGTATCGACAAAAACGGTTTTCTCCTGTGAAAATGCAGCAGTTAAACTGACAAGAACAATACAACTAATTAAAAGTCTTTTCATTCAATTATTGTGGATGTTAAATAATAACTTTTCGTGTAAATGTCTGACTATCACTTTTCAGATGAATCAAATAAGCACCATGCACAAAATTAATTGTTAGAACACTAGTTACAGATTTATCCATAACGAATCCCTGTATAGTTTTTCCATCAAGACTTAAAATCTGACCGGTCGTATTGCTCCAACCATCTACAGGCAATGAAATTGAAATTTCGGTTGGAGTAGCTATAATTTTCGGGTCTGATGCCTTTTGAATTGTGTCAATGGCTGTTGTATCAAGTGTTATTAATGCATCTGTTGTGAGTCCGTCCTTAAGCAAGTACTGGATGGTGGTAACATTATTCAGCTTGCTAATCACACTTACATTTGGAGAAACAGGATTAGCCAGTGACCAGTTGCCTTTCAGTTTTAGTTGTACTGTGTTTGTATTGCTATAACTCCACCAGGTTTGATCACTATACAAACCATTATCAATAAAATCCAGGTCAGGGTAAGCCACCGATAATTTCTTTTGAGTACTGCTCAGGGTTTTCAATATAAACACACAGGGTTTGCTGACGCTGATTACATCTTTCAGGTTAATATTCGAACCAGCATTGATAACTGCTGCTGCATAGCTATTGTTGCTTACAGATTCTACAGCATGAAGTTTATCAGTCATAGCCAGAACTGTAACTGGTGGAGCTGATCCCTGCATTTGAGCATCAAAATTCAGCATTTCAGTTCTCGAAGTATTCAGTTTCATAAAGTACGAATAAGTTACATTTTTGGGGCCAATACCATGATTTAACCAGGCTGTAGCTAATGTTCCGGTTACAGTGGCTGTATTCGTCCAGTTTTTATTACTCTGTGAGATACGCGAAAACCGCAGATTCTGCTCTACGGGTATCCAGTATCCAACCTTATGACTGTTCATCAGCCAGGAGGGTGAATACAGGTAGTTGGCAGCATTGTAAGGACTTGTGGTTAAACCTTTGTTATCAATATAGGTTGAATCGGTAGTGGAAACTGCATCCTGAAACAGGGTTGTAATGGTAGAATCTGAAACTACATTATTAGAGATATTACTTCCCAGACACACAATGGTATTGTCGAAGCAGAAATAACTTTTATTGCCGGTAAAGGATGCCAGACCTGAACTGTTATTTGGGTATGACGGTATTTGCATGGTAAAAACACCGTTTCCGTCCTGCATCACTCCACCCACAAAAGTATTAGCGGTTCTGAAATAATAGGATTCTTTACAGATTATCTTCGTAATATCAGCAAAATTAACGGACGTTGTTCCCGGCATTTTACGCCAGTCGTAACCATTTGCACCAAAATCGGATTGTAACTTTGCTGAGCCATACCGAAGCCAGGTGGAACCATTAATTTCCAACATTCCATTGGCAAAATAAGTAATCCAGGGATCATTGGATTGTCTTACAAATTGATATCTGCTGTTGGTTTTTAAACTTACTATCCATTTATCGCGTCGGTGGATAAAGGCCGCACCATAACTGAGTGTTTTGTGCCCGGATGGTTCAGAGTTGGCTGTAAAACCGAGAGCTGACAATTGGTTTTTGGCCTTATTTTCAAAAGCTGAGAACGTATAAACTGCCTGTCCATTGTAGGGCGCAGTGACCTGATTGGCGTATTTGCGCATAAAAGTCTGGCTCATGTAACTATCCGGTACTGTTCCTCCGTTGTATTCTCCGGCAAGGGCCATATAAGCGAATCTGTCAACCGATTCCTGCGTATTGCCACCATAATCATATGGCATTCCACCTTTGCCCGAAAGCGTTACCGGAACGATATTATTCAAACTTCGCATATCCTGTGCCTTAAGCAAATCATATACAAGTTGGTAAGCCGGCTGTGTGACCTTAAATTCGGTATTGGACAGCACATAAACAATGCGGGTTGCCCAATGCAAGCCATCCAGCCCGTACTGGTCAATCCAGCCCCAGTGATGATTCAGGGTGCCATCAGGTTTGAATCCATCAAGCACTGTGGGTGAATATTGAAAAACAAAATTGGAAAAATACGAAGAAATAGCCGTCATATCGCGCACCTGCTCGGCTGGGTTGTTGTTCAATAAATTAAAAAGTATCAGGCGGTGGGATGTCAAACGAAAGTAATCCATATCTTCTCCCAATTCACCTGTCCGATAAACCCGGCCTGTATAAAGTCCCATGCCTTTTGCCATGTAGGAATAGGGTAAAAAAATACGATTATAACCTGTATTGGTTTTAAAATCACTGAGTACTTCGGGGGTCAGTCTGCCACTTTGCTGCAATTCGGTTCGCATTAAAAACGTGGCATCGGCAAAACTGACACCATTGTTCCAACTCTCATACATTCCTCCCCTAAAAATTCCAAAATCGAACAGGTCATAAAACAGGGCTAATAAAGTAGCTTTATCTGTTGCGCTCTGTGTATTCCTGTAGTTTCTGGCGATGTCCAGAGCCAAATCGCCAAACACAGCCAGGGTGGTATGATAATCGGGTGTGGAATTATAAATCAGCGAATCAATGCCATTTAAAATACTGCCGTTTCTCACAATATTCCAGGTTTTATAGCGCGTTTGTAAATCTGTCATCGTTGCTGCAGGAACTGTGGCTAGCTGTACATCAGCCGAAACATTGAATGCTTCATCCATATTGACGGCTATTTGCTGAAGTGCAGTTTGTTGCGCAACACTCACATTAACCAGAGTTGTTGGCAGTTTGTAAAGCGAGGGCGAAATAAAATCCTCTTTTCTATCCTCAGGAGCCATCCGTAAAGCTGTCCAGGTGGCATCCGGACAAAGTAATACTTTTCCAAGGTAAACACAACCGGAATTGTTGGGAAAACTGATTCTAATCTGAGTAGGGATGTCCGGTATAGTACCGCTAAGCTTACAGGTATCAAATCCCTGCGATACTGAATTGGTGGAAGCTATCTGATGTACTTTAAACAGATTCCAGCCGGGCTTGCGGGCATTCATTTTATAGCTTGCTTTCACAACACCGTTAAGCAAAAATTCTACTTTCACTGTATCCTGCACATGGTTGGCCGACAAATCTAAAAAAGGCATTAGAAACCAGCCACCCGTATTGATGGACGATGATGCATAATTGTATGGAAAAGTCAGACTTGCCCCCTTACTGTATGTTACAAGCATGGAGGAATCCTGATACACAGCAGTTTTGCTGTATTGAATTGTACAGTTAGTTTTAGCTAATGCTGTCATGGTAGCAGAACTCCATTCGTGCCAAGCACCTAATGCTTTCAGTTGAACCGGAAGAATCAGAATAAAAGCAAAAAACACTAACTGTTTTGTTTTCATAGTTTTAAGTAACTTTCAAAAAAAACAACTACCAATTATCCGTTCTGAACGAAGGCACCGGCAATCCGGTAGTACTGAACAAATAACCTTCTGTTTTGGGGAAATTACTGAATGCATAACGAATGGCAACCGGAAGTTTAACTTTATCGCTTGTAATCTGTATTTTCCTGAAATCGTTGTTCATTTTCATCATTTTAGCCGGATAAAACACTTTATCATTGCCGGCCATCTGAAAACATTCCACATTTTTATCAAAAGTTGTCAGACCATTTTCAGCATTATTGAAAGAAATAGTTATTATGCTATCTTTTACCTCAAAGCTTTTATATGTGGGTGATTTATACTCAAGTCCCTTAAAACCATAGGTTTCTGACAAAGCCCAGCCTGCCAGCCTTTTACTTACCGTTTGTTTTTCGGCGGGATGAATCCAGCCTTCGCTACCAATATCGAGGGTACACACCATGCCTGAATTTGGTATCATTGACATGGCTTTCAGTTGTTGGTCGCGCAGAAAAGCTGTCTGAAGTCCCTTACTATCACCATACGAGTAAGGTGCAATTTGCACATAATAAAACGGAAATGTTCCAACTCCGAAATCGTCACGCCAATTGCCCACCATGGCAGTCAGCAAATCTGCATAATACTGATAATTAGATCTGTTCGATTCGGCCTGATACCAGATAGCGCCTTTAATTGTGTAGTTAATTATCGGGTGAATCATACCGTTGTAAAGATGCGAAGGGCGGTTTTGCTCTCTTAGTTCCTGAGCTGATTGTTTGAGAGGCTCGGGAAATCCGGCTAATGTTTTTTCACTCATCCAGGCTTCTATACGTGTACCTCCTACACTCGAACAAATGATTCCTACCGGAATTTTCAACTTCTGCTGTAAAAGTTTGGCATAAAAATATCCCACAGCACTGAATTTTGCAACTGTTTCGGCATTGGCTGATTCCCATTTTCCGGCACAAGTGTCCTGAGGGCTAGTCATGGGGGCTTTTTTCACTGTAAACAGGCGTAAGTTTGAATTTTCGGCATCAAACAATGCATCGCCCGAACCAATGACAGGCTGTGAAGGAAATCCCAAAACAGGCATCTCCATATTCGATTGTCCGCTGCAAAGCCATACCTCGCCCAACAGAATATTATCCAGTTGTAATTTCTCTTTTCCCATTTCGATTCGTATCGTATAAGGACCACCTGCATCGGCGGTTTTGACCTTTAGCATCCAGTCACCTTTTTCATCGGCTACAGTAGTAAAAACGGTAGTACTCCATCCGGTGCTAATCTTCAGACTTTTTGCAGGCGTGGCTTTTCCCCATAACTTCACTTCGGTATTACGCTGCAATACCATATTGTTACCCAGAACAGATGCTACTTTTAATTCTGCATTTACCGTCAAAGCAATAAAAAACAGACTGACAAAAATTACTAAGGTGCTGATTTTCTTCATAATATTTAATTATTGGCTATTTTCTTTGTAAGGCTGCTTCCCGCTTTTAGTCCGGTTGGCATCTGAAATATAATTTCTTTCTGTGAGTCTCTGTCGCTGATTTTTACTTTTATAGCAGCCGGATTATTGGTTTCGCAAAGCGGATTGGCCAGGGTTAACTCAGCCTTTTGTTCGTTCCAAAGCACAGCACATGGCGCATCCACCGAAATGGATTGCTCTTTACTGATAGTTAACTGACCTGCTGTATAGAAAATAATTTCATTGATTTTCAACAGATTATGGCGAACAGCCTGAATTTCAGGTTTATTTTGCAAAATGCTGACCGGTATTTTAGCTGAATATTTATCTGCATCAACGACATTTACTGTATTGGGTTTTACCAGATAAGCATATTCTGCATTATCGGGGTTGGTACCATGATTGATATTTAAACTGAAGAGGTTACTATCGCACGCCAAAACCAGCTTAGATGCCGGATTCAGGTTAAAATATCCAACTTTTCCGTGCAAAATCCAGCTGGCCGACTTTAGGATTGCTTTATCTTTCAGCATTTTAGTTTTTCCGTTTTCAGAGAATTGAACTTTTCCGGCAATATTACACTGATTAATAGCACTGTACACATTGGCTTTGCCGTCGGTTTGATGAATTCCTGCACCCAGACAAACAAATTCATCATCAAAATAAAACCAGGATTTATGAGCTTTCAGCCCCCTACGGTCAAGAATCATTCCGCAAACGCCATAAGTACTGTCGGAGGCACCACCTGCAAAAGAATTGCTATTGCCGGCATTTTCACCCCAGTTGGGGATGGGAAGCGGTACATCATCCTGCTCGGCTGTTATTCCAGGGAATTGACGGTTGTTGATTTTTTTGAAGTAAGCGCGGTTATACTCGTTTCCGTCAACAAAAATATAGTTTGTTCCGTTTCCGGAATAGAAATTAAACTCACCATCGCCATTTCCGGCTTCACTTCCCACCGTGCGTGTTGACGACATACGGGTGCTGACCATATAATTTGTACGGCGGTTAATCATGTAATCAAATCGCCAGAACATGCGATTGCCAGAAAGTGAATTTTCACCTGTAATTCGGCTGCAGGCTTTTTTCAACTCTGCCTTTTTACTGCAATTCAGTTTCTGAATCCGGTCCGTAAGTCCTTTTATCTGGCTGTAATACTGATCGGAACTGTTGTAACGCCCGGAATTATTGGGGTCGTAATTTTTGCTGTAAAAAATCCATTGTACACCATTGATAAACAAATCCTGCAATAAATCGACACCCGGTGTCTGATATTTTGTGCCGTCGCAAAACTCGAGATAAAACATAACCGAATTTACAAACTCTTTTCCATAGTTGGTAAAATATAGCTGCCTGCCCTTTCCACAATGCTGAGCAAACAAATAATCGGGTTGAATGCCTTCAACCGGTTGTATCGTAAGCAATCCGGTCATCTTGTTTTTAAAATCAATCATCTGAGCGTCATTTTCAGTCAGGATACTGGCTGCAAGTGATCCGATGATTATATCCGCGCCATTAGCACCGGTTAGTCTTCCGGCTTCCGAATTCTCATAGCTCCAGCGCAGGTATTTAATGGTTTTATCAAACAGCGCTTTGTCTTTTTTTATTTCCGCTGCCATAAGAATAATACCCTTCGAAAGCTCCTTGGGATATGGAATGTAGCGGTACCACCAATTGGTTGCCGTATTATTTGTTTCAATCCAGAAATTAAGCGATTTCAGATAAGACTTTCTTAAGTCATCGTTATGATAAAAACCGTTTTCGGTGTTCTGATAAGCTGCTGCTAATATAATCAGATTCTGAACATGTTTCCGTGGTGAGCCATCTTTAGCCTGATAGTTAATTACGTCAAATTTACCATCCTGATCCATCTTACTGAGCAGGTTTTCAATGGATGATTTGGTTGGATTAGTCAGGTATTCGCGGTACATCCGGTCATAAATTACCGAAAAATCCGACGCAGCAATATTTGTTGTTTTTCCAATTAGAATAAAGGCAAGGAAAGTCAGTTTAAATAAATACTGTTTCATTATTTTTTCATTTCTATTTTAATAACAGTGTCGTGCATATCGGGTTTTTGAGGCGATTTACTCACTCGAATGAATAAATTATCAGCTTCTTTGTTTCCAAACCATGTTTTATAAGTATCGAGTTCAGCTCCTGAATTAAGCATAAACACATTTTTAACTGCTTTCGAATCAATGCCTTTAGCATTTATATCTCCCAGGTTGGGGTAAAGCCAATGTGCAAAGACCAGATTGTCTTTCTGCGTATACCGTCCCCAATCCTGACGTTTCAGCGGACTGGCACCACAACCGTAAATACTTTCTCCATTTTTTTCCATCCACTTTCCTACTTCTGATAAAATATTTACGCATTCTGCAGGGAAATTTCCGCGTGGATCGGGTCCTACATTCAACAACATATTTCCATTTTTACTCACGCAGTTTACCAGACTATGAATAATCAGCTCGGGTGATTTCCAGTTTTTGTCCTGCTCGCTGTACCCCCAAACCCCATTCATAGTCAGGCAGGTTTCCCAGGGAATTGGGTTGTTGAATTTATCCACCAGCGGAGCTTCGGGAATGCCCTGTTCGGGTGTATCGAAATCTCCGAGTTCACTGATTTGTCTTTTGTCGCCTACCACGCCTGTATTTTCTTCCAGTCGGTTATCCAGGATAATTGTAGGCTGATTGGTTCGAATCATTTTTACAAGTTCCTTCGCTTTCCATTTTTCACCATAATATCCCGGGAATGAATAATCGAACCACATGATATCCAGTTTTCCATAATTTTTGGTCAGTTCTTCAACCTGGCCGTGCATGTATTTCAGGTAGTTATACCAGTTGAATTTCTGTTTGGCATAGACAGAATCGCCCCGTTGAGGATGATTTCCCACATTCGGATAATCGGGATGATGCCAGTCGATAATGGAATAATATAAACCCACTTTCAGCCCTTCGGCACGGAATGCATCCAAAAATTCGCGAACCACATCACGTCCGCCAAACCTTGTACTTAATTTATAATCAGTAAGTTTACTATCGAACAGGCAAAATCCGTCGTGGTGTTTAGCTGTTAAAACAGCATATTTCATACCGGCAGCTTTGGCGGCTCTAGCCCATTTTCTGGCATCAAAATCCACCGGATTAAAGGCGTCAACGTATTTTTGATATTGTTCTGTAGTCAGTCTTTCGTTAGATTTTACCCATTCGCCACGGCCCGGAACTGCATACGCGCCAAAATGAATGAACATACCAAAACGGGCTTCGCGCCACCATTGGGTTTGTTTCATAACTTCCTGATATCGTGCCTGATACTCTTTCGGTGGAGTTTCCTGAGCCATTAGCCCCTGGGCCAATACAACAAGGACAACTAATAACAATTTTGTCTTTTTCATTGAGTTCATTTTATTGTTTGATTGTCACCGGTTTTCCGCATAAATCGCCCTTTGGCATATCCACCAAAATGATTTTACCGTTAAGTACTATCTGAATTTGCTTAAGGTTTGCATCCATTTGAGGGTCGTTGACAGAAAGTATCTGTTGGTTGGCTTTTGACTCAATCAGGATTATACAGGGAGCTGAAGCACTCAGCACAAGGTTTTTAGCCCTGAGCTGACTATTTGCCTGAAAGAAAACAACTTCTGTTGTTTTATAATCAGTAGATTGAACGGCCTGAATCAGGGTATCGTTTCTCAAAACGCTGAAAGGCATTTTTTCAGAAGGCATTTTCTCGCCGGCAAGAACCACGTAACCGTAGGTGTCGTTCACTACCTGTTGACCATGATCAATCCACAACCGGAGTATGTCAACTGATGCGGGAAGATTTTTCAGCTTTTTATTTTCCTTATTCATTTTTATCCAATCCGTTTTTTTGCTTTCGGATATGAAACGGGCATTTTTTGTAAATTCGGGCAAAATGCTGTAGGCAAATTTGTTTTTCTGAATTACCCAAACCGGCTTGCCATTTTCGATAAAGTTTTGAATTCCCTCTGAAACCGGCTTTGAACGGCCATTGCAGAAAATTTGCACATCTTCTGTCCAGGCTGTCTGGTCGATGGTAGTTCGGATATTTCCATCTATTTCAGGGTGCAGATTGGTTACCCCAGCTCCCAATGCCACAAAATAATCATCCAGCATAAAATAGGATTTATGTGCTTTAACACCATATAGAACTGGGTTTGATATATTATTAGTTCCTTTATCATTCACATTATCTTTATCACTACCATTCATTTTTTCAACTATAAATCCGGCCACTGCATTTACACCACCACTTGTAGCTGCACCGGCAAAGTTAAATTTGCTGCAATAGCCACGCCAGTTAGTAACCGGCTTAAGTTTATCCATCCCATCGCGTGCAGTAACTCCCGGCGTAGCGCTTACATCCCAGGCGCCAAAAACGGAGCGATATTCCAGTCCGTCTCGTTGAAACAAGGTCATGCCATCATCTGTAAAAAAGTTGTATTCGTCAGCCACGTTCAACGCACTTTCGAGTCCATCGCAACGCACCGACGCCATATTAACGAAAATATGATAGCGGTCGGTCTTCTTCATCAAATCATCATTATTGAAAAACCAGCGCGTTCCGGTATAAACCCCATCATTCAACAGATTCATATTTATATTCATGTCATCTCCCTCCCTGACAAGTTGCTTCAATTCTGATAATTCGGAAGCAGAAAATGAATCTTTCCAATCGCTTAAGAGCGTATTCAGCATTCCCATGTAGCGGATTGGTTTGGGTTGAACATCATAACGCATACCCGTACGATCAAGCCCTGACAAGTTAAATCCCTTGTAATAATACCAGTTTGAGCCTCTGAAGAAATTCATTAGCGCATCCACATTTTCACGCGAAAGTTTCTTTTCCCAGGGCGATGCTTTCAGCATGTTCAGCATAGCCAGGGCATTGGATGTGCCGTCAATCGGATAACCCCAAACAAGGCTCTGGCGACCGTGTCCCCATCCGGCACCATCGGCGGTAAAGCCTTCAGTCCAAAAAGAAGTGGTGTTTGTATTTTGGGAAGTGGTACTTATAGCTTTTTGGCATACGTCCGACAGCAAATCAATCATTGGAATGGATTTATACATAAATGCAACCGGAAGTAAACTTCTGTATGCCAGGGCATTGCCACCAACCCACCAAACATGATTGCGGAATCGATCCATCTGAACCACATTCTTGTCGGTTTCGTCTTTGCGCAGTGGCTGAGTCCAGGCCTGCAATGAGAGCGCTTTCAACATATCGCAAACGGCCGTCAGTTGTTCGTCTTTATACTTTCCGGATTCCACGTCATCCATCTTTTTCAACAAACAAAAGTAAGTATTCACTGTAGCAGTTGGTATGGCAAAGCACGAAGCATGAAAACGTGGCACCGAATTAGAACGACCCAGCTCCATTTTCCCGTAGTGCAAAATTGCTTTGAGAAAAGCCTTGTATTTCGGGTCATTATCGCTTAGTTTTCCTTTTTTAATTTCGAGAGCTATTTTCCATATTCGGTTGTGAGCCTCCACCAGAAAATTAGCCACAACGTTTTCAGTAGAATAGAATTTTTCAAACCAGAGGTTTTCGGCATAAATTTTCTTTTCGATAGAAATTAAATCCGTAAACCGTCCATCCTCATCAAGCTCTGAAATAGCTTTCACAACCGCGATGCTACAGGCATTCAACTGTGCAGAACGATACCCTTGCCTGGCAAAAAGTTGCCTGAATTTTACAATAGCTTCTTCTTTTACCGGGTCTTTCACTTTTTGCCCATCTGCATAATAACGATGATAGTTCGCAAATGCAAAATCAATTTCTTTTTGTTGAGCATGTATCAAAATGGATACAAATGTAAAAAGAATGATTGCAGAATAAAATTTCATTTTTATGTTTTTATTTAGTCGAATGGTTAATTATTTCCAATAACAAGTTTCATCACTTTTCCATCAGCCTGAAAGATGTACACACCGCTTTGTGCCAGATGACATACATTTGTCATTTGTTTTTTGGAAATGAGCATACCTAACTGGTTGTAGACACTAAGATCATGAATTACTGAAGAAAAAGTAACTTCATGACCATTGATACAGTAATGAATTTTCTCATCAGCAAGCTCATTTACAGCAGTAAATGTTTTAATTCGTTTAACTTTCACGGTTACAGGAGACCCACAAAGCTCTCCCTGAGGCAAATTGACTGATATGATATAGTTATTACCGGACTTCGACACAATTGTACCTGAGATTGGCAGTGTAGTGGTCAATGTCATGGTTATAAGAGCACTGTTCATTTTGGCATCGGTAAGAGTTACCGAAATGGAATCGGAATTGTAATTTTCAATTAATAAGGCTGCTGGTGCCGACAATTTATAACTATATTTCCCAAACGTAATTCCCAGTAAATTATCATAAAACACCCCTCCGATAAGCGAACTGTCAACTGCCGCAGTTGCCTGGAGTGAAGTGTTATTGGAAATAATCACGGGGAGTTGAGCAGGAATAGTGCCGGTTGCCGAAACCAGATAAACGTAGGTTCCGTTTGTTACTGTTTTTCCATGGTCAATCTGCAGTTGCATCATAGCCTGGGTAGTTTCAGCACCGGTATTCAGGGCCGGAGCCAATGTCTGCCATATTGTATTCCTGGTTTCGGCAGTCAGTTTTACCTCACCGCTGGTATAAGTCGGAAGAACTCCAAAAGCAAAGCCGTTGTTTGTCACCCACTTCGTTGCTACAGTATTATCTGTGGCCGTTTTCAGAATCTCGGAATAAGTAGCTGCAGTTACCGGGATGTTATTTACAGCCAAATCCGTTTTGCGTAGATTTTGTTCCACAGATGTAATTATATTACCGGCAAGTGAAGTATTAAGATTTGTAATTCCAGCTCCCATAGCTACAAGCATATCGCCCATCATAAAGTAAGATTTGTACGCCTTAACTCCATAAATACCCGGATTCTGATTATTGGGAGTTGTGCCGGCAGCAGTGGCAGGAGCATCTTGTTTTTCAAATATAAATCCACCGGCAAAATTTGTTCCCAAACTGGTAGCTCCGGCAGCAAAATTGTGTTTGCTATTAAAGCCGCCCCAAAGAGTTATGCCTACCAAAGCACTGTTGTCAATCTGTCTGGAAGTAATGCCAGGCAAAGCACTCTGATTCAAAGCTCCATAAGCTTTTAAATACTCATCACCACTCTTTTGGTAAAGCGTGGTACCATCGCAGGCAAAAAGATTAAATCCATTAGCTGCGTCAATGGCACTTTCGAGTCCATACGTACGCGATGATGCCATATTGATTAAAACCATGTAATCTTTATTCTTTTTAATCAGGTCATCGTTATTAAAAAAATAGCGGGTGCCATTATAACTTCCATTCGGATAGTTTGTCATGGAAATTTTATAAGTAGCTGCTTCGGATTTAAACTGATTCAACTCTGCGATTTCTGCTGTTGTCAGTGAGGATGAAAAATTTGAAAGCAATTTTGTAGCAAGGGTTGCTGATTTAATGGTTGACGCGGTTTTACTAGCGGTGGCATTTGTCCGGTCGAACAAGGGTGGAACATAACCATTATGATAGTAAAACGCAGAGCGACGTATGTAATTCAGAACCGCATCGACATTACTTCGGTTGAGTTTTTGCAGCCAGGGAGTGGAAGATAGTGTTGAAAGCAAATCCATCGCAGATGATGCTCCATCGGCAGGATAACCCCAAATCAAACATTGTTTTCCATGTCCCCATCCTGCCCCATCAGTAGTAAAACCTTCTATCCAAAATGCAGTATTGTAGGTCGTTTGCGAAACGGTTGAAAGGGCACCGATGGCCACCTGCGATATCACACTAATCATAGGCGCTGACCTGAACATGGCAGCCACAGGCAATAAGCTTCTGTAAGCAATAGCGTTTCCGCCAACCCACCATACATCGTTCCGGAATCTGTTTACACTCACCACATTATTGTCGGTTGAATCATTCCGGTAAGGCTGAGTCCATGTTTGCATGCCCAACGCTTTTAATTTTGCATTGGCAGCTATACTCAAACTGTCGGTAACTGTCCCGTTTTCAATCAATTCCATGGTGGATAGTAAACAAAAGTATATATTAACGGCACAGCTCGGTATAGCAAAACACGAACGGTGAAAGCGTCCTGAAACATTGGGTCGTGAGGTTTCTAAATTACCATAATAAATAATTGACTGATAAAGCTTTAACCGAATACTGTCGGGGATGGATTTTCCTCTGAAATTCTCGGCAATACGCCAAATTCGGGCAAAACAAGTGTATAGAAAATCGCCCGCATTGTTTTGGAGTGTTGACGAAGTACTTTTAAATGAATTGCTGCCACTTAGCGAATTTTCGGTAGAAATATAATCCGTAAATTGCCCGTTCGGTTGAAGTTGTTTCAGGCAAATATCATAGCTGTCGGCTACTAAGTCCTGGCTACGTGAAAGGCTTTTTGAATAAGTCGTTCTCAAATTAGCAATGGCTGTTAACTCAGCGGGAGTATCGCCAAAGGACAATAGAGAGGGAATTAATGTAAAAAAAAGAAGTATGATTTTTTTCATTGAGATATACTCATATGACTTACACGTGTTTTAACAGGACATCCGGTGTTAAATACCATCGGGCAGCTTCATTTGAAGACTGCCCGATAAAGAACTAAACATGAAATCTTAGTCTAGTAATTCTAAATCGTCAATGTATAATTCTAAATTATCCGATAAAGTTTGTTTTTCAAGACCAAGATTCAAATTAATTGGTTGAGTAAAATCCCAGTTACCACCACCAGAAAATAATTTACCTTTAAGTTGAAGAGTGTATTTTTCCCATTTATTATTTCCTGTTATTTTTATTACGTCGCCTGGTGTTCCTGTTTTTGTCGATATACCATCTTTTATGATAAAACCATCGTAGTTGCAATTCAATTTTACCTCTATATTTGATTTTGCCCAAAACGTCAGGGTATAATTAATTTTAGATAGAATACCCAGTCTTTTTACAATTCCCACATTGTAACGTGCCAGTATCTCTCCGGAGGCAGCCATTTTCAATGAATTTTTGCCTTTATTTTTCTCGGTAGTGCTTAATTCAATAGCGCTTCCGGGTACTTTGTTTTGGTCGGCTTGCCAATACCAGTCATTGCCTTCAGCAGCATTTTTTACTCCTTTTATTAAATTTCCATTTTCAAAACCACCGTTTTTCAATGAGTAACTTTGTGCCATAGCTGAAAAGCCTGAAAATAATACCAATGCAATAATAATTAGTTTTTTCATAAAATTGTAAATTTAAGATTTGTTATTTTTGATATGCAAATATAGTTTGTATTAAACTCTTACAATGGGTAAAATTATACATAGATATGCCGTTTTTGTACACGTACAAAACTGACATATAATTCATCATAGTACTTAGCATTGATACTTAGCAAAGTTTTTTGATGCGGCTATTCAAGTCTTAAAATAATTCGCTTAAATATCAGAATGGTTGAAAATCCCGAAAAACCGATACTTTTCAACACGTAAAAATACTGACTGTCAGTTTATTTAAATTTCTGATTGTTTGATTTTTGACCCGTAGAGGGCATAATACAAAATAAATATTTCGCATATAATTACCAGCAACCAGGTCCAACGCCAACCATAAGCATCGGCCAGCCCACCCTGTAAGAGCGGAATAAGTGCTCCACCTAACACACCAATCATAAACACACCGGATGCTTTGGAAGTATACTTTCCAAGTTTACTAACAGACAAAGTGAAAATAGAGCCCCACATAACCGAATGAAACAAGCCGACAACTACCAATAACCAGGGATTATTAAAAGCAATTGCAAGAACTATAAAAATAGTTGCAAATACGCTGGTGAAAGCCAACTGAGTTTGAGGAGTAACACTCTTTAACGAACTTGATATCAAACGTCCAACCAGCATTCCACTCCAATACAAGGTGGCCATAATGGCAGCACCGATTGCAAAAGAGCCTCCCAAACTAATCGCAAATAAATTCAGATTGGCACCTATTGCCACTTCAGCTCCTACATAAAAAAATATAGCTATAACTCCAAGAGTAAGATGGCTGAATGACCAAACACTTTTACCAAGTTTTTCACCTTTTACGGTTTTGGTTTCTTCAATCTCGGGCAAAGAAATGCGCGACAAAATAAGTGTTACCACTGCAATTACTACCATGAGTGCAATAAATGGAATCATCAACTGACTAACCTTTACCTTTTCCATCGATAAACCGCCAAACACAATACCTGTTACAAAATAAGGAGCTATAGTAGTCCCGATTGAGTTGGACGAACCTCCGATATTTAATCGCTGAACAGGTTGTGTGCCTTTAACGTTACAGGCTGTGAGATAGGGATTTAACACAACTTGCATAATAGTTGCTGAAGTACCTACAATAAAAGAACCCAATAAAAAAATAAAATACCCAACAGGAATACTGGCCGAACTGATTTGTACATTGGATCCGGGAAATTGTTCGTAGTACCAGGATGAAAGAAAGAAAATCCCCAATCCGAAAATCATAACAAGTAATGCCCTGAGCAGGGTACCTTTGTATCCGAATTTGCTAACCCAAGAAGAGCCAATGCCACCAGTTAAAGGATATGCCAAAAACCACGAAAAAGAGATTAAGGTGGCAAAAGTATTTTTCAAATCACCTGCATTGCTTAGAAAAGCAGCTTTTAAAGGTCCTTGAAATTGACCGTTAGCTGTAGTTAAAAAGCCAACGATGAAAAACAAAAAGACCAGCGTTATAAACGGGCCTACATAATTTACTTCTGTTTTTTGATTATTCATAATAGTTTAATTTGATTAGAACATTTATTTTGATTATAGTTTTATTAAAATCGATTATTTTTTTTGCTCAATATCGACTCAATGGCTGTCAGTTCTTGAACATTGAACTCAATATTTTTCAGACAAAGCAATGAATCAGCCAGTTGTGAGGGTTTACTGGCACCAATTAAAACCGAAGTCACGCGTCTGTCTTTCAGCAGCCAGGCTAGTGCCATTTGCGCCAAAGACTGGTTTCGCTCTGTAGCTATGTCGTTCAGGGCTTTTATCTGACTGATTCGCTCCGGAGTAATCATATCCGATTTCAGGAAATGACCAATCGCAGCCCGTGAGTCAGCAGGAATTCCGTTCAGATATTTATTGGTCAGTAATCCCTGTGCCAAAGGTGAAAAGGGTATGCAACCAACACCATATTGCTCCAACACATCCAGCAAACCACCTTCCACCCAGCGTTCGAACATCGAGTATTTCGGTTGGTGAATGAGACAGGGTGTTCCCATTTGGTTTAGGATTTCGAAAGCTTTAGCAGCTTCGGGAGCACGATAATTGGATAAACCCACATACAATGCTTTGCCTTGACGCACGATTAAATCGAGCGCAGACATCGTTTCTTCGAGCGGGGTGTCTGGGTCGGGTCGGTGGTGATAAAAAATATCAACATAATCCAGTTTCATTCGTATCAGACTTTGGTCGAGGCTCGAAACAAGGTATTTCTTCGAACCCCAGTCACCATAAGGTCCATCCCACATGGTATAACCTGCTTTGGTAGAAATGATCAACTCGTCACGGTAGCTTCTGAAATCTTCGTGAAGTATTCTTCCAAAGTTAGTTTCGGCACTTCCGGGAGGTGGTCCATAGTTATTGGCCAGGTCGAAATGGGTAATTCCACTGTCGAACGCCAAACGAAGAATATTGCGGTAGTTTTCCGCCACATCAACATCACCAAAGTTGTGCCACAAGCCCAGTGAAAGGGCTGATAATTTAATACCACTGTTACCGCAACGGCGGTAAATCATATCGGTATAACGGTTTAAATTGGCTGTATAGGTCATAAGTATTGTTTTATTTGATTCATAACATTCAATCTGATTTCATATTATGATGTCTTAATGCAGATTTTGGTAAGGGATTATATCACTCAGAATCCTCTCACGATACCAGGGGTCATTTGCCTTTTTCAATAAAGCAGGCAGTTGGCTGCAAAGTGAATTAAAAAGTTCTCTGTTTTTGTCAACCGGCAGATTATTCATTTGATAGGGATCTTTCAGATCGTCATACATAAGCACTTCAGCCAGTTTACTGGATTTTTTATCAATGGTCAGAGCCAGCGTATACCGTTCGGTTTTTAGTCCGCGTGCCACCGGAAAATAACTTATGGTCTTTTTCTCATTGTTTTTCTTACCATCAGCATCTCTGATGTATAAAACTGCTTTGGGCGCATTCTCAGTTGGTTTTAACCGGATAAATTCTTCGGATAAATCAGTACCTTCCACAGTGGACGGAATGGTGCTTTTTAATCCAGCCAGTGTCAATAGTGTGGGCATTATATCGGGAGTAGACAATAACAGTTTACTCACGTGAGGTTTCAACTTTTCAGGATAACGTATGATAAAGGGCACATTCATAGCCTCCGTGTAAGGGCTGTTTTTTGCGTCTTCCACATGGCTGGCAAGTGTTTCACCATGGTCGGATGAAAAAACCACAATGGTATTTTTATCAAGTCCCATAGCTTTAATTGCCGAAAGTATCCTTCCAAATTCGCGGTCAACTCCACTGATGTTGGCAAAATAGTAAGGTGCAGCCTTTTGTTTTTTTGTCAATTCCGGATTTACATTGGGACGAACCAACAATTTCGAAAGCGGAATGTCCTTGTATAAATAAAAATCCTCTTCCATGCAATCATTAAGTGACTGATATGGACTGTGAGGCGGATTCATACTTACCACCAGAAAAAACGGTTTGTTTTTGTCGCGTACGCTTGTCAGGTATTCAATGGCTTTGTCGGCTTCATGTTTTGGTGACCATTCTTTAGGATCGTGGCGATTTCCCTCCGTGTCCCAGTAATGCGGATTCTTATGTTCGTCGAATGTGCCATACGAATACCAATAATTAAACCCGTGACGACGTTCTTTGGGTGTATAGGCATCCCACACCGGATCTCTGTCATCAACATAGCTGCCCGGATGTTGCGGATTGTTGGGAGTTGGATAATCCAAATGGTATTTGCCAATGTAACCACAGTCGTATCCGTTTTGGCTAAACACGTCGCTAATGGTAGTTATATCCACTTTCAAATTACTTACCGGACGTTTATCGAGACAATTAAGCATCACTCCGTTTGCATCGGGGTATAATCCGCTGAACAACATGGCCCGGTGAGGACTACTGAGCGGACAGTTGCTCTGAGCCGAGGAAAGTACCACTGCTTCATGCGCAAATTTATCAATCTGAGGAGTGTGAGTGGGGTCGGCTTTAAAATTTACATAAGATTTAAATGCATCGTCGTTCCAGAAATGAAGAGCACAATTTCGGAACTGATCCGGGAAAACGTAAATTACATTCGGATGATTGGTTGTTTGAGCTGACAGTGCAGAGAGAGTTGTCAATCCTAATAAAGCGGGTACTATGTTTGTTTTGGTTTTCATGAACTTAAAATTAAGATTATCTGAGTTCTACATCAATTACATCAACTAATTCAGTACGATGAACGGAAGCAAGCGGAATAGTATAAAGTCCATCCCTAAATGAAGTTTGTATCTTTTTCTTATCAGCGAGCAATGTAAGCTGTTTTATTTCTGAAGAAGTTTTCAGCTGTATTTCAGAAGAATTATTATCGTGGAATAAAAACAAATAGCGGTGTTTGTTTTTGGATGTAGCAGGTACTGAAGCAGTTTCATCCATGTTAAGCGCACTACAATTTGTAAGGGACTGACCGTTTATTTTCATCCAACGGGCAATTGTATCCAACTCCAGGTTCATTTTTTCTGAAAAGATACCTTCTTTGGTTGGACCAAAATTAAGCAGGTAGTTTGTGTTTCGCGACCGACATAGGATGAGCTGTTTCAAAACAGTTTCAACGGGTTTTAATGGATACTTTGTATATCCCCAACCACTTTTTGCTATGGTTACGCATAATTCAGCCCATTGTTTTTGAATATCTGTCGGTAATTTGGCATCTCCTTCGTAGGTTTTATAGTCGCCGTAACCAAAAAATCGGGGACTTACCACGATACGTGGTTGCAGTTCATGTATTCGTTTCATGCTGATACATTTACTCCAGGCAATATTTCCTTTGGGAATATCGGGTCCGCCATCAAACCAAATCATATCAATTTTCCCATAATTGCTAAGTAATTCTTCAACTTGGCCTTTAATGTATTCTGCCACCTCGTAGTAATGAGCCTGCTTTTCCGCTTCAGTTTTAACTGTTTTTCGGGCTTGTAGATTGGCATCCAGCGATGGGATATTTTTGTAGTCGCGCGATACTCCGTAATACATAAAACTCTGAAATTCGCGGTTAAAGTGCCAGTCGGGACCAGAATAGTATATGCCCACTTTCAAACCATATTTTCTGCAGGCATCCACATAAGGTTTAACAAGATCCTTGCCCGACATATAATTTTTCGTATTTAAATCACCAAATTTGCTTGGCCACATGGCAAATCCATCGTGATGACGTGCTGTAAAAACCATGTATGTCATTCCGACTGCTTTGGCTGCTTTGGCCCACTCTTCGGGATTATAATCGGTTGGTTTAAAGTATTTTGCTTGTTCCAAATACTCATTGGGGGTCAGACAGGAGTTGTCCTTTTTACAGGCATGACCACTAAAATAATCGCCCGAATCAATGATTTTTCGAACTTCGGTTGAGTCCATTTTATTGTTGGCAGCCCGCCATCCTATCTGAGTACCGGCCATCATGGGCCATGATAAATCAATTTCACGAACAGAAGCTATGCTCCAGTGGATAAACATTCCGAAGCCTGCATTGGCAAACCATTGTGCATCAGGATGTGTACTTTGTTTGTAACCCGATTTGGAATCTTCATGAATACCAATCTGAGCGTTTTCCATTTTTACACGGTCATCTTCGTTTGTTGAGTTATTTTTCTGAGCCTTCAGAACGAAAAAAGAGATTAGAATAGTAAAAAGAATGATTATCCTACGCATATTTTTTTTATTAATGGGGGTATAAATTCTACCCGGCAAAAATACTGCTAATAACACAACAGTTTTCCCAAAATCTGACGGAAAAAGGTATAATATTGTACAAACAAGGTGTTGTTCATTCAATTTTGTTCATTGTGGGAGTATCAGGGAAAAAACGAATTTGGTTTTTAAGACTCGGATTCCTCATCCTCAGCTTCCTCAGCAGTTTCTTCTGTTTTTCTGAAAGTCGATGGTGAAACACCAAACTGCTCCTTAAAACATTTTGCAAAATACTTGGGCGAGCTGAAACCGAGCATATAAGTAATGTCGGAGATGTTATATTCCGGGTTGTTGTTAAGCAGGGCCGCTGCTTTTTTCATTTTTACGGTTATGATAAAATCGTTTGGTGTCTGCCCCGTAATTCCCTTAATTTTACTGAACAGTTTGGTGCGTCCCAGTGCCATTTCGCGTGAGAAAAATGGCACATCAAACTCGCTGTTATCAATGTGTTTTTCAATAACATCCTGTGCTTTTTCCAAAAACTCGCGATCTAGGTTATTAGTGGCAATGAGTCGTGGTGTGAAATCGGTTTGTCGACTGAATTTTTCCTGGAGCAGTTTTCGTCCGTTTACCAGGTTATTACATCGGGTAATCAGTGCTTTTACATTAAAGGGTTTCGTAATATAGTCATCAGCTCCCAGACGCAATCCTTCTATATTAAATTCAACAGCCGTTTGAGCTGTAAGCAGCACTACAGGGATATGACATACTGAGAAATTATTTTTGATTTTTGAACACATCTCGCTACCCGACATGATGGGCATCATCAGATCGCTCAATACAATATCAGGCTGATGTTCGATAGTTTTATCAAGTCCTTCCTGACCGTCGGCAGCTGTATAAATGGTATAGATAGGTTCAAAGATATTCTTCAGCATTGCCCGCAATTCATCATTATCTTCCACTATCAGCATGTTGTACTGCGGTTTATCGTCTTTAACCTGCGTACTGATAACTTCCTGCATAAATTCGTTATCAATCTCATGAATCTGATTCATACAGTTGCTGTCGGCATCCTCGTATTCAACTATTTCATCCTCTTTGTAATGTGCATGACCTTTTTTCAGAATCACTGTAAAACAACTTCCCACATTACTCTGACTTTCAACCTGAATATCAGCCGAATGTAGTTCTAGAATATTTTTAGTAAGAGCCAGTCCGATCCCTGTTCCCGGAACCATGTTACTGATCTGCAGTCCGTTTTCGGCCTGGTAAAAGCGGTCAAAAATCTTATCCAATGCATCGCCACCTATTCCAATCCCGCTGTCGGTTATTTTTACATAAATCTGATCAGAAACCTGATTAACCGATATAGTAATCGTTCCGTCTTTGGGTGTAAATTTAAATGCATTCGAAATAAGATTATAAAATACTTTCTGCATCTGTGCCGGATCAATCCACACCATTAGCTTCTCCTCTTTACAATCAAAATGTAGTTTTATTTGTCGGTAATTGGCATATTCAGCAAATGACAAATAGATTTCGTACAGAAATTTCACTAAATCCACTTCCGATGCTTTAATATTCAGATGACCCTGTTCACTTTTGCGGAATTCAAGTAATTCATTTATCAGACTACTCATATTCAGGGTATTTCTTTTGATATTCAGAATGCGGTTATAAATGGAAGGCTGAATGTTATGCATTTGCAACAACATATCCACCTGACCGGCTATAAGTGTAAGCGGAGTTCGGAATTCATGCGAAATATTGGTAAAGAAGCGGAGTTTCGACTGATTTACTTCTTCCAGATGCTCTTTCTCTTTTTTCTCGTAGGTAAGCGAGGTCTCGAGCAGTAATCGGGATCGACTGAACTTAATATAACGCCATACAATAATTGAAATTAATGCAATGTAGAACAACCAGGCGTACCATGCCAGGTAGAACGGTGGATAAATACGGATATCGAGATCTGTACTTGTGATAAGTACTCCATCGATTGGTGAAATAGCCTGCACAACAAGTTTATATTTTCCCGATCCGAGATTCATAAAATTGAGTTTTGTAATCCCCTGAGGCAGCTCTGTCCATGAATCAGAAAATCCTTCGAGTTTATAGCGATAAACCGGCTGATTGGCAGGAATATAATTATTAGACGCAAACTCAATGGTCAGCATGGTTTGCCTGTGGTTCAGTTTAATTTCTTTAGTAAAAGCAAGCGAGTTCTTGAGTACATTGGTTTCATCGTTCGGAGCAACAAGTTTATTATTAATCCACAGGTTCACCAGATTCAGATTAAAGCGGCGGTGTGGAATTGAAAGATTTTCCTCATTAAACGACACCATACCATTCATACCTGCAAGGTAGAGTTCGCCCTTTGATGTAAGAAACATACCTCCGCAATAAAGCGAATTGAGAGGCAATCCGTTTTCAGTACTGAAATTATGAATTTTATTGTTTTCCACATCGAGCATCGAAAAACCTTTAGTAGTCGTAATAATCAGGTAGCCGAAACGCGATTCGAGCATATTACTCACAAAATCATTGAGCAAACCTGCATGCATATTGTCATAACGTTTAAAACTATTGGTTTTGGGGTTATAAAGATTAACTCCTCCTCCACTTGTTGCAATCCAGAGTCGATTTTTACTGTCTACTAAAATACGTGACACATTATCATTACTCAGACTCATTGAATCATTTGCGTTATAAAAAAATGAACTGATTTTCTCTGTCTTGAAATTGTAACGGTATAAACCATTAATTCCGGCAATCCACAGATTACCTGCCTTATCTGTTTTGGCATCTTGTATAAAACTCACGGTTTTATGAAGTTTGCCCGAAAAAAGGCTGAATTGTTTGCTTTTCCGGTCAAATAAAAACAAGCCTTCGTGTGTACCAACCAACAAATTTCCGTTGTAAGGCTGAATTGAACTCAGAATATTGCTTTGTTTCCATTCCGGTTTAATAGTCTTATACTGTGTAAGACGGAATGTTTTGGTATTCAACACGCACAAACCTCCCAGGTGTGTCCCAAGCCATAATTCGTTAGCATCTCTATCGAAATAGGATGCTTTTATATTATCAGCAGTCAAACTATTTTCGTTCGACTCCTCAGCTTTAAAAATGCGGTAAGTCTTAGTGTTTGGATTGTAGTATATCAGACCATTACCTTCGGAGCAAAGAAAAAGATTCCCGTTTCGGTCTTCAATAATGCTACTTATAATGGGAAAGGGTTTATTAAGTAAAACCCCGTTCTGAAGATTATGAAAGCTATAAAAATTAATGTCAGGATTAAAGTAATTAACTCCTCCAAAGTAAGTTCCAACCCAGATAGTACCCTGATTATCTTTAGTTAGAGCCCATACCGATTCATTTGAAAGTTGGCGGTTGTTATATCCGTCGGAGTCATAGTGTTTAAAAACCCCGGTTTCGGGAGTCAGGCGGTCAAGTCCTTTTTTGGTGCCAATCCACAAAAAACCATTATTGTCCTCGCACACTACGCGAACGAAACTGGATGATAATGATTTTTCTGAATTAAATGCTACATGTCTGTAATTTAACAAATTACCACCTCGTTCAATTTTATATAAGCCTTTTTCCCAAGTGGATATCCAGATGTTTTTTTTGCTATCTTCATAAATATGAGAAACCTGGCTGCAGTCAGGTACAACTAATCGTATTTTTTTATTTTGATCAATTACAAAAACACCCGATGCAAAAGTCCCGACAAATATGCGTTGATCTGATGTCTGTAAAATCCTTCGGATAGCCGATCGACTTTCGTTAACAACGCAGTACAATTCCTTTTTACCATCTTTGTAGGAGTAAAGTGTATTATTTTCGGCAATCCAGAGGTTTTGAGTACCATATGCAATTCCATCCGTGTTTTTCCGCTGTATGTTACGCATGGAGGATGTACGCAAATCAAACTCGTTGACTCCATTCTGATTATGAATGAAAACATGTCCATTTCTGTCACCACAAACACCCAAAATTAAATTCTCACCAAGGGAATTGGAGTCATTTGGTACGGGTCTGAACACATCCATACTATTGCCATTGTATCGGTTCAGGCCTTCACGTGTTGCAATCCACATGGTTCCAAGCTCATCCTGATAAATACTCTGAACCGAAAGTTGAGAAAGACCTTGTTCGATGCCTATTTTTGAAAAATAAATATCGTTGGCAGAAAATAAACTAATCGAATAAAAAATCACAGCAACAGTTGCAAAAAACATTTTTATTTTCATAACATTTTGAGTTTTTAGTTTTATACGTGACTTTAAGTATGCCAAAGGTAATTAGTTTACAATAGCATTACAAAAATATATATAATTTTATATCAAATTATTTTCATATAGGCAAGTTCCGTTCATAAATAGGTCTAATATTGTTCAATAATATATTTTTTAGAATTCTATTTATGCTCCGATCTTCACAGATCAGAGCAATCACACTAAAAATATATTAATTCAACTCTGCCCATTTCGGGCGTTTGCCCCTCATGCTACTTTTGGTGCGACAAATATAGTCCAAAAACAGCCTTTTACTAAAACTAGAAAAACATTTGATTTAACCTGCTTTATAGGTGATATTCCACTTACATTGAAAATGTTTACTGGCTCGCTTGGTGACATTATGCAAATGAATAATCAAAGATGAACCATAAAATATACATTATGTTGGTGTAAATGAACATTTAAATGTACAATATGTTGATTTTAATGTACAATGTATTGAACAAATATGTATCTTTGAACCCGAAATAACAAATAAAAAATTATGGAAGAACTATACGAGGATTTTAATCGATTAATAGAAGCTACTAGATTAGACTTTGAGCGTTATCTTTACTCCGAGATTGACTGGAAGGATAGGCTTATAAGCATAGTCGGACCACGGGGAACAGGCAAAACAACGCTAATTTTACAGCACATTAAAAAACAATTTCCTCAACGTAAAAAAGCCTTGTATATAAGTTTAGACAATATTCGTTTCACAAAAACCGAGTTAAAACCAACAGTACATGAATTTTACACTTTGGGAGGCACACATATATTTATTGATGAAGTCCACAGGTATCCGAATTGGGCCATTGAAATTAAAAATCTTTATGACAGTTACCCTGATTTGCATATCGTATTTACAGGTTCATCTATTTTAGAAATTTACAAATCCAATGCCGACTTATCACGACGTGCTATCACGTATCACCTTCATGGACTGTCATTTCGGGAGTTTCTGAAATTGGAAAAAAACTATGATGCACCAATTTTATCTTTACAAGATGTCATTGAAAATCATATGGAGATAGCGTCTAGGATCTGTTCTGAAATTAAAATTACCCCTGCATTTCGTGCTTATCTTGAATATGGATATTATCCTTTTTTTAAAGAAGGTGTAAAACGCTATTCGATGCGATTAAGGAATGTCGTGAATGTAATTTTAGAAACTGATTTACCCGCCGTTGAAAAAATTGAATATGCTTCAATTTACAAACTGCGTAAAATGCTAATGATTGTATCGTCATTAGTTCCTTATACACCTAATATAAGCACATTGAGTGGTCAACTCGAAATAAATAGGGCTTCGGTAATGAAGTATTTTATTTATTTGCAGAAAGCCGGTTTAGTTCGTATGTTACTTGCCGACCAGAAAGGCATGAATTTAATGAATAAGCCCGAAAAGTTGTTTTTAGACAACACCAATCTTATTCATGCACTTGCACCGGAAAACTACAATACTGGGAATATTCGTGAAACGTTTTTTGCAAACCAACTAACATTAAAACATACTATATCAGGTGCAAAAAAAGGTGATTTTATTGTTGACGATAGATTTACCTTTGAAATTGGCGGGATTAATAAAACATTTAAACAGATTAAAGAATTGCCTGAAAGTTATATTGCCAAGGATGACATTGAGACTGGGTATGGAAATACCATTCCACTTTGGTTGTTTGGATTGCTGTATTAATCATTTCACATTCTCATTAAATATTGATAGTCTTTGAGTAATACATAATCACTAAAAAAAAGCTCCGATCTTCACAGATCAGAGCAAACACACTACAAAATATTTCATACCACTCTGCCCATTTCGGGCGTTTGCGCCTTTTGCTACTTTTGGCGCGACAAAAGTAGTCCAAAAACGGCTTTTCACCCCTTCAGATAAGAAGCGAGAAGCCTATTTTCAGCCCTTTTCAGGCACTTACAGCGTCAAACTTAATCCCTCAATCATTTGCAAAAGTGCGGGGTTTTTCGTTCCCATACAGGTCAAAAGCCCTGTGTCCACATTTTTTTCAATCGTGATTTTGTTCTTTGTAACGCTCACTTTCACAAAATCGCCCTGCTCAAAACCGTACTTTTTCAG
>CAIQOG010000354.1 GCA_903873355.1 uncultured Bacteroidales bacterium | reverse complement strand
GTAAAAGACCTTCCGGGAGTACGTTATCACGTGGTTCGTGGAACATTGGATACAGCAGGAGTTAACGGTCGTACGCAACGTCGTTCGAAATACGGAGCCAAACGCCCAAAACCGGGACAAGCAGCAGCTGCACCCGCAAAAGGTAAAAAGAAATAAGACCTCAGACCTCTATCCCCCTTCGGGTACTTTAGCTAACGCTGACCTTTGGTTCTCCAATGGGAGAAAGAAATAGGATAAGAGTCGTAAATTGAGGTAATTCCTTTCAAAAAGAACTAACAAAATCAAGTTTAAACACTTGTTTGCGTTTTAAGGTAGCAGATGAAAGGTTGAGTAAATGACTCGGAGGAGTCGTTGAAGTAAGACTAGAAGCAACCAAAAAAACAAAAAACGGAAATTTTTAAGAAAAATGAGAAAATCGAAACCAAAAAAGAGGATCGTATTACCTGATCCGATTTTCAATGAATCGATGGTTACAAAATTTGTAAACCACCTTATGTATGACGGTAAGAAATCAACTGCCTTCGACATTTTCTATTCATCGTTGGAAACTGTAAAAAACAAGTTGCCTAACGAAGAAAAATCCCCACTCGATATCTGGAAAAAAGCTCTTGAAAACATTACCCCGCTGGTAGAAGTAAAATCTCGTCGCGTTGGTGGTGCTACATTCCAGGTTCCTACTGAGATTCGTGCAGACCGCAAAGAATCCATTTCAATGAAAAATCTTATATTATACTCCCGCAAACGTGGAGGACGCTCGATGGCTGATAAATTGGCTGCCGAAATCGTTGACGCATTCAATAATCAGGGTGGCGCATTCAAACGCAAGGAAGATATGCACCGTATGGCTGAAGCTAACCGTGCATTCGCACACTTCAGATTCTAATTGAAGCAGTATAATAGGTATAAAAAAGAAGAAATTTTAAAGAAAAAATGGCTAAAGGAGATTTAAGTTATAACAGAAATATCGGTATCATGGCGCATATCGACGCCGGAAAGACAACTACTTCCGAGCGTATTCTGTTCTACACCGGTTTGACTCACAAAATCGGTGAAGTACACGATGGTGCGGCTACTATGGACTGGATGGAACAGGAGCAGGAGCGTGGTATTACCATTACTTCGGCTGCTACCACTACTTCGTGGGATTATCAGGGTGATAAATATAAAATCAATTTGATTGACACTCCGGGACACGTTGACTTTACCGTTGAGGTAGAGCGTTCATTGCGTATTCTGGATGGTGCTGTTGCTACATTCTGTGCTGTTGGTGGTGTTGAACCTCAATCTGAAACAGTATGGCGTCAGGCTGATAAATATAATGTCCCTCGTATCGGTTTTGTAAACAAAATGGACCGTTCAGGTGCAGATTTTTACGAAGTAGTACGTCAGGTAAAAGCTGTACTTGGTGCAAAACCTTGTCCAATTCAAATTCCAATCGGAGCAGAAGAAAAGTTCAAAGGAGTTATCGATTTGGTAACTATGAAAGCTATTCTGTGGCACGATGAAAGTATGGGTGCTGAATATTCTGTTGAAGAAATTCCTGCTGACCTGCTTGCTGAAGCTGAAGAATGGAGAGATAAAATGCTCGAAATTGTGGCTGAATACGATGATGTATTGATGGAAAAATATTT
>CAIQOG010000353.1 GCA_903873355.1 uncultured Bacteroidales bacterium | reverse complement strand
TTTTCGTCTACTTTGATACCGCCACGGTCGAGCTCCACGTTAAGATTTTCCAATCCGAATCCTTTTGTTACCGCCCGGCGACCAACGCTGACAAGGATTTTTTCGCCTTCGATAGTCTCTGTTTTTCCGTCTTTTTCGAAAATAACTTTGTTGCCGTCAATTTTCACGACTTTGGCATTCAGGTTATATTCAATTCCTTTTTTGCTGTAAATATCGCGCAGCATAGCTGAAATCTCAAAGTCTAAACCGCCCAAAATTTCAGGTAGCATTTCCACAATAGTTACTTTGGTTCCAAGGCTGTTGTAAAAGCTTGCAAACTCCATCCCGATAACTCCACCACCGATAACTACCAATGATTTTGGTTGATCTTTCAGGTCCAGAATTTCGCGGTTAGTCAGGATAATATCGCCTGCTTCGGCCAATCCGGGAATAGGTGGAACAAATGCTTCGGAACCTGTACAGATAAGCAGGTTGGCACCCAGGTAGCTTTCGCCACCGGCAGTAACTTCCACACCTTTCGGACTGCGGCCAACAATCGTGGCTTCACCTTTTACAACGGTTACGTGGTGCATTTTCATTTTGCCTTCAACACCGGCAACCAGTTTGCGAACCACTTTATTTTTGCGGGCAACAATTTTTCCGAAATCAAAACGGATATTGTCACCAAATACACCATATTTATCACCGTGCAACGCATTTTCGTACGTTTTAGCACTGTAGAGCAATGTTTTGGTAGGAATACAACCTTCGTTGAGACACACACCACCCATGCTTTTTTTCTCGAACAATAAAACTTTCAGTCCTTTATGTCCTGCACGTTCTGCAGCTACATATCCGGCCGGACCACCACCGATAATGATTAAATCAAACATATTCTTTAATTTACGATTTAAAGATTTACAATTTACGATTGGAGAATTAGAAGGTTCAAATTTAATCAAAAAATATCCAATTCCAAAGTCTCAATTTCAATGGCAATTTGTTTCAAAAAGCGTGTTGCTTCGCCACCATCCAACGAGCGGTGGTCGTATGTCAAACTCAAACCAATGTAAGGCACGAAACCATAAATACCATCACCCAAATCTTTTGGACGCGGAACAATGGTATTCACTCCCAAAATAGCCGATTGTGGAAGATTAATTACCGGAGTAAACATTTCTACACCGTAAGCACCAAGGTTTGAAACAGTGAAAGTTGCCGCTTCAGCAGCCAAAAGTTCAGGCGAAATAGCACCTTTCTTACATGCATTGGCTACTTCTTTCAACTGATTTGAAAGTCCGATAATAGATAAATCGTCGGCATTGCGCACAGCAGGAACCATCAAACCACGTTCGGTATCAACAGCCAGTCCGAGGTGAACTTTGTTGAACAAACGCATCGATTCGCCTAAGAAATGTGAGTTGGCATTCGGGAATTTCTTTAATGCTTTTACTACTGCAAAGCATACAAAATCGTTTATTGTAAGATTAGCTGATAATGTACCGGCTTCGAATGCAATTTTTGCTTTTTTTCGTAAGTTTTGAATGTTACGTGCATCTGCTCCCAGATGGTGAGTAAGTTGTGCTGAGTTTTGCAATGACGAATGCATCGCTTTTGCAATCAACTTGCGCATGTTAGACAACTTCTTATCTTCATAATCCACGCCATAAACAGCATTTACAGGTGCTGCTAAGTCAGTTGATTTTGCAGTTCCGGCCAATCCTGAACCTGCACCTTGTGGTTGAATACCTTCTTCGGCAGCAATTTTCTTTGCCAACGGAGTCAGTTTCGGACGGTTTTCCAACGCAGCTAACACGTCTTTTTCAATCACACGACCACTTGGTCCTGAACCAGCCAGTTCGCTCGCATTCAAGGCTTCTTGTGCGGCTAAATTTTTAGCGCGTGGACTGATAAAGGTTGATTGGTTGTTGAGAAGGTTGATTGGTTGATTGGTTGATTGGTTAACTGGTTCTTTAGTTTCAACAACCTTTCCAGGTTCAGCATCTTGACTCTTGGTTCTTGGCTCTTGGCTCTCAGTTGCCACAGGTGCACCACCTTGCAGCAATCCGGCATAATCATCACCGGGTTGACCGATAACCATCATGTCCAATAATACAGCTACTTCGTCGCCATCATTATAAAAACATTCAAGAACCACACCATCAGCAGGCGATTCTTCTTCGAATGAAGCTTTGTCAGTTTCGTAAGCGAACAGAACTTCACCTTTCTTTACGGTATCACCTTTTTTCTTTTTAATTTCAGTGATGATACA
>CAIQOG010000352.1 GCA_903873355.1 uncultured Bacteroidales bacterium | reverse complement strand
CATATAAGCATCGGCAATGATGGCATCGGCATGAGTAGCCATCATCATATTGGAATAACCTGGATTCGGCCACTTGGGCATCCAACCGCCTTCGTCGTAGTTTTGCAACAACGAAGTAATCATTTCAGCATCTCGCTTGGGTTGAACAATGGTAAAAAGCGGATGTACACCACGGAAAGTATCCCACATGGAATAATCGGTATAACTTTTTCCCTCGTGAATTTTTCCATCGAAAGGACTGTAGTATTTTCCATATTCCGAAAATTCACGTGGTAACATAAATGCATGGTAAAGAGCAGTATAGAAAACATTTTTCGAAGTTCCCACACCACCTTCCACCGAAATTTTACTTAATTCAATATTCCATTTATTTTTTATTCCTGCTACCGTTTTGTTGAAATCCCAATGAGGTATTTCCTTGCTCAAATTCTGTGTTGCCTGCTCAAAACTGATAAATGAATTTCCTGCTTTTAGCTGAATTTTCTCATCTTTTTGTGTCGAAAATTTTACCCACCAAACCGGATTTCCTTTTTCAGACTTTGTTCCTGCCATTTCAAATGGTTTGCTAAATTCAACCATATAATAGCCGGCAAAATTGTCGGGTGTTCCGTATCCTTTGGTCAAGCTCTTGATTTTAATGGATTTATTATCTGAACCTATCTCAAACTGTCCACCGTCCAGAAAAAAATCAAAAACAAGATAACTTTCATTCGATTCGGGGAAAGTGAATTGCAAGAAACCTGCCAATGAAGTTGCAGTAAATTCGGCTTTTATGTTGTAATCGAGCAAATTGACCGAATAATAATAGGGTGTTGCTTTCTCTGATGCGTGGTCGAAGCGCGATGCTCGTTCGTCTGGAGAGGTTTTCAATTTTCCAACCATGGGCATCACTGTCATGCTTCCGTAATCGAGCATATAAGCACCCGAAGGATGATGCGTGGCGCGAATTCCCTGAATTTTTGTATCATTGTACCAATAAGCCACTTGCTCGGCTCTGGTTTGAGGAGTCCACATAGTCATGGCAAACGGTGGACCAACCATAGGACTGGTATAGCCGGCTGGCTGTTCATCTCCACCCAATTGCGAAAAACCACTCCAGGCCTTTGTGCCAACCAATGTATTCACAAAATCAACGGGTTCGGTTTGAGCCAAAACAGATCCTGTTCCGTAAAAAGCGAGTAGTAAAAAGGCATAAATTTTCAATTTCATATTGTGGTTAATTTGTGATTTTTATAACAAAATCCTGCATTACAGGAGTTAATGGAATCTTCCATTTACCCCTCAAGTCAGATGTAAATGAATTTTCAGAATAAAACTCTCCGGTTATTGGATTAATAAATTGATATTTATAAATACTATTTGGCTTTAACTGAGTAACAACATATGGATTAAACTTAGACGGTTTCTGATAGAGATAGATTATCCTTAATTTGTCAGAAATACCAGCACAATAATAAGAAAAAATATTGGTAGTATCTTTACTTTCAATCCATTCGGGATGAGATTCCAGTTTCCACCAATCATAATGCTCAAGTATTTTCTTACCAATACCTACTTGTTTTGAACCAGTGTAATTCATACAAACATTCCAGGGCACATTTCCCCAAACATTTCCTCCAGGTGAAGCACCAAACAACTGCGATTTTGTATTAAACTGCCATATTCCTTCTGACCCATACGAATATCCGGCTGTGCCTGAAAGCAAATTACTCCAAAATAAAAATCGCTGAATATCCTCCCACGAACTTCCCTGCATGCCTTCGAAACAAACTTCACCATGCAAAACCGGTTGGTCAGGGTATAATTTCAAATTTTCTTTTATTTGTTCTATAGCTCTTGGCAACGTAAGAAATCCACTATGTCCTGATTGCAGAAAAATGAAATCGAGCACGCTCATATCGTCAAGAGGTGGTTTCCCATCCCAAATACCAGGGCCAGGATGCACGGTTACAAGCCGATTGTATGGATCGTTTGCTTGCAAATACCGACCAACTTCCGACCAATCTTTACGTTGCTGGGCTTTGAATTTGTTACCTTCACCACTGGCAGTATCATCATAATAGGGCAAAGTAACTTCTCCGGCAAGTGTCCAGGTAATAGGATAAGCAGCATATCGGGCAATTAAATATCGATAGTGCAATTTCATATTTTCAACACCCGACCATTTGATATAATAACCCCAACTTCCCACAATATTTGGCACTAAACCTTCTGTAATCAAATGATTTATACGCAAATCTGTCAAATCGAAATAAGCTGGGTTTATACTCATAAAAGTGGAATCTATCCACGGATCGCCATTCTCATTCTGACCTCTCGTATCAAAAGGTTTAATATCACACGGAAAGCCTATAGCAAAACCAATAACTGAAAAACCTTTTTCTTTACGGTCGGCAGTAAGTATTTTAAAATCTTCGGGCCATTTGAAACGGGTAACCATTCCGTGCCACCATTCATCGGCTAACCAGAAAAACGGTTTACCATCAACTTGCTCAAAATGACGTTTGTCTGAAGAAATTTTCAACCCACCATGTTGGAATAATGAATTATTTCCCAAATACTCAGAAACAATAATTTTTCCTTTTTGATTTTGTAATTTTTTATTTTTCTGATCATTACAAACCGTCACATAATCATATTGCCCTTTCTCTGATGCTGAAAAACGAATTCTCCATTCATTTTTACCAGCCCAAAATGCGGGAATGCGGTATTTCTTACCAGAAGGAGATGTTACTTTCACATCGAGAATCACATCGCGAAATGGATTGGGATAATTCTTTTCAGAAAAATAGCTCCATTCAGCCACACAATTTTGTTGGATTTGTATAGTTTTTTGACTCAAAAGCTGAAATGTAAACAACAGGAATACAATAGATATTCCTGTTGTTTTTGAAATT
>CAIQOG010000351.1 GCA_903873355.1 uncultured Bacteroidales bacterium | reverse complement strand
CATGCAAAAACGTCACACAGACCCACTTCAATATCTGAATGAACAGATTGTCAGCACACAGAAATATGTTGTACCTTTTATTCAGAATGTAAAGCCTGTTATGCCTGGAATGCAAGTACTTGAGATTGGTTGTGGGGAAGCTGGGAATCTGAAACCATTTCTGGATATGGGATGTATTTGTACCGGCGTGGATTATAGCATTCCGAAAATTGAAAAGGGGAAAGCTTTTTTTTCAACACATCCAAATGCATCAAATATAACTCTTATTAGTGATGATATTTATAAAACGAATGAATTTCAGGCAAAATTCGATATAATAATTGTTCGTGATGTAATTGAGCATATTCACGATCAGGACAAGTTTCTGGCACTTATGAAAGACTTAATTGCTCCCAATGGAATTGCTTTCTTTGCTTTCCCGCCGTGGCAAAATCCATTTGGAGGGCATCAACAAATTTGTGAAAATAAGATTTTGTCTGCTTTGCCTTATTATCACTTGTTTCCGGCAACGGTTTATAAATTTATTTTGAAAATATTTGGGGAGAGCGACGGCAAAATTGCCAGTTTATTGGAAATAAAAGAAACAGGAATAAGCTTAGAAAGGTTTGAAAAGTTAGTGGCTAAAAACGATTACAAACAAATACAAAGAACTTTGTATCTGATTAATCCAAATTATGAAATTAAATTTGGATTGAAGCCGAGAGTTTTATCAGGAATTTTCGCAGTACCCTATTTTCGCAATTTCATTACAACCTGCGGATATTATCTCATTACAATACAATAAGTTGTGAAAAAAGTACTCATCATAACATATTATTGGATTCCAAGCGGAGGTGCGGGTGTACAACGCTGGGTGAAATTTGTAAAATTTTTACGTGAGTTTGGATACGAACCAATAATCTATACACCTGAAAATCCTGAATTTCCATCCATCGACCATTCATTTGATAAAGACATCCCCGAAGACATAACAATTCTTAAAACGCCTATTTGGGAACCCTACCAAATTTATCGTTTTCTGAAAGGAAAGAAGAAAGATTCTATTAGTGTTGGTTTTATTTCTGAAAAATACAATAAAGGGAAGATAGATAAACTTTCAATATGGATTCGTGGTAATTTTCTGATTCCAGATCCCCGTAAATTTTGGATTAAACCTTCTGTGAAATTTCTATCCAACTACCTGAAAAAGAATCCAGTAGATGCAATTATCACAACCGGGCCACCTCATTCAATGCATATGATTGGACTTGGTTTGAAAAAAATCTTTCCAACATTACCATGGATTGCCGATTTTCGTGACCCTTGGACAAATATTGACTTTTACAAGGAGCTAAATCTGGGTTATATATCAGATAAAATTCATCACCAAATGGAAAAGAAGGTGATTCGGACTGCCGATAGTGTGGTAGTGGTTTCTAATTCAATGAAAGAAGAATACGACTTGCTACAACACAATAATTTACAGGTGATTACTAATGGCTTTGATAAAGATGATGTCAAACAAGTGGCTGTTTATGTAGATCAAAGTTTTTCAATTTCGCATATTGGTACTTTGAATGCTGCTCGTAACCCAAAAACAGTGTGGAAAGTCTTAAATGAAATTTGTGATGAAAATAGAATATTTAAATCCGATTTACAAATTCAACTGATTGGGAAAGTGGATTTTTCTGTTATTGATGATATTAAACGAAACGGTTTAGAACAAAATTTATTCAAAACCAATAATATTTCTCACATTGATGCTATTGAAAAACAACAAAGCTCTCAGATTTTATTGCTTCTAATCAATAATTCTGCTAATGCAAAGGGAATCTTAACCGGAAAGTTTTTTGAATACTTAGCGGCGAAAAGACCAATTCTGGGAATTGGACCTACAGATGGCGATGCTGCACAAATATTATCTGAAACCGGAGCAGGTGTTATGGTTGATTTTGAAGATGAAAAAGCCACAAAAGAGGCAATTTTAAGCTATTATAATCGTTATAAAATGGGTTCGATTCAGGTTGAGGCTGCTTCAATAGAGAAATACTCACGACGTACACTTACAGAAGAATTGGCAAAATTGATAGATAGTTTATGCGAAAAATAATCACGATAGTCGGGGCACGACCACAATTTATCAAAGCGGCAACATTGAGTCGTCAATTACAACTGCTTGGTATTGACGAGAAAATCATTCACACAGGTCAGCATTTTGATGATAATATGTCGAAAGTTTTTTTCGAAGAAATGGAAATCCCCAAACCTTCCTATAATCTCGAAATTCATGGGTTAACACATGGTGCCATGACGGGAAGGATGCTCGAAGGCATTGAAGAAATTTTACTGAACGAAAAACCCGATGGAGTGCTGGTTTATGGTGATACCAATTCTACATTGGCAGGAGCATTGGCAGCTTCGAAATTACACATTCCTCTGATTCACGTTGAAGCAGGATTGCGCTCCTTCAATATGAAAATGCCGGAAGAAATAAACCGTATTCTGACCGATAGAATTTCAAATTTTCTGTTTTGTCCCACCGATACAGCAGTAAATAATCTGAAACAAGAAGGTTTCGACCATTTGCCGGTACAAATTATCAAAAATGGCGATGTAATGCAGGATGCTGCCATTTTTTACGCTGCCAAAGCTGAACAAAAATCGGATATTCTGAATAAAATAAAGCTCCCAAAATTCGTTTTAGCAACTATCCATCGTCAGGAGAATACAGATTCACCTGAAAATCTGAAAAATATCATACAAGGACTGAATAAAATTAATCGCCAAACTCCGGTAATTGTTCCTGTTCATCCACGAACCCGAAACATCCTGACACATCTTAAAATTACCCCTGAATTTACGCTTATTGAACCGGTTGGGTATTTTGATATGATTATATTATTGAAAAACTGTGAGTTAGTTATTACCGATAGCGGTGGTGTTCAGAAAGAAGCTTTCTTCTTCGGGAAACATTGCATCACCCTGCGCGAACAAACAGAATGGGTGGAACTGGTTAAAAATGGTTTCAATCGAATTGTAGGAAGTGATGCCGGTAAATTAGCGGATGCTTTTGAGTTTTTCAAGACCAAAAAGTCAGATTTTTCAGTTGATTTATACGGTAAAGGTCAGGCAGCTAAAGTTATAGCAGAAACACTCCAAAAAGCTTAATTTCATAAAATGCAAATCGGAAAAAAAGACGTAATCTGGAATTTTGTGGCCACCACCATGCGGGTAGCTTCCGGACTAATTGTTCTTCCGTTAGTTCTGCATCTCCTGCCAAGTGAAGAAGTCGGTTTGTGGAATATTTTTCTGATAATTGGCAGTTTAGCTGCATTACTCGATTTCGGATTCTCAAACTCTTTTTCGAGAAATATAACTTACATTTTTAGTGGTGTAAAGGAATTAAAGACAACTGGTTATACAGCTGTTGCTGAAAATGATAAATCCATTGATTATGGATTACTGAAAAGTGTAATATCCTCCATGCGAAGATATTACGGTGTTTTGGCACTTGTATTTCTGGTTCTTTTTTTTGCTGTAAGTCCTATCTATTTAACCACTGTTCTAAGCAAATATAGTGGTAATAAAAGTGAAGTTTGGTTTGCCTGGTTCACCTACGGAGTTTTAGTTGCCTATCAGCTTTACACCTATTATTATAGTTCGTTGCTAATTGGTAGAGGTTTAATCAAAAGAAATCTTCAAATAACTATTATTGGTCAGGCAAGTCGTATTATTTCTTCCATAATATTTCTTCTCTTAGGATTTGGTCTTATTTCTTTAGTAATTGGTCAGTTGGTTAGCGATATCGTAAACCGGATTTTATGTTATATTGCTTTTTATGATTCTGAAATAAAACAGAGAATCAAAGAATCTGTATCAATTCCGGTGAAGGAAATAATGAAGATTATGACGCCGAATGCTGTCAAAATCGGGATTACCACAATCGGTATGTTTCTGGTTAATAAGCTGATTGTACTTATTGCTCCATTGTTTCTAAGTCTTTCTCAAATAGGCTCATACGGAACTACCAAACAAATAATCGATTTAATTGTTTCGTTTGGTGCGCTTTGGTTTTCAACGTATTACCCTAAAATTACTCATCACAGAGTAAACGATAATCTTTTTCATTTGAAACGAATGTATATTAAAAGCAGGTTGATACTATTGGGAGTATTCTTGCTTTGTGGTATCGGATTTATTATTGCAGGTCCTTTTCTTTTGAACTTGATACACAGTAAAACGCAACTTCTTCCAACACTCATGATTTTTGCACTTTTGATTTTTGCCTATATGGACTCTATTCAAAGCATATCAATTTCATTACTTTTATCTGGAAATGAAGTTCCTTTTATGAAATCAGCATTACTGACAGGTTTTATGTCTATTAGCATATTATTTTTATTATTCTATTTTACAACAATCGGAATTTGGGGATTGATTCTTGCACCCGGAATATCACAATTAGTATATCAGGATTGGAAATGGCCTAAACTAGTTAAAAGAAATCTTAGAATAAAGTTCAATGATTATTGGATAGAATTGATAAGACTAATAAAGTCGGCAATTAATCAACTAAAATCAAAAATATGAGTTTCGTTCGAAATAAAATTATTGGAAATCTAAATATCATCGGAATCGATTTGCTAAAAATGGGTCGATTCTTCAAAGGCTTAGATCTTTTTTTAAAAGACAGAAAACAACTCGTCCAACAAAAAGGACTTGACAATAAATTTCCAATGGGTTCAAATAAACCAATGTTTGAAGATCGTTTCGATGCATCCGGAGCAGCTTCGGGTCATTACTTCCATCAGGATTTAGTTGTTGCCCGCAAAATATACGAAAACAAACCCATTAAACATGTTGACATAGGTTCACGGACAGATGGATTTGTAGCGCATGTTGCTGTTTTTAGAGAGATTGAAGTTTTTGATATTCGTGAGCAAAAAAGTAATGTAAAAAATATTGTTTTTAAACAGGCAGATTTAATTCAATTACCTGAAAATATGCACAATTACTGTGATTCATTGTCAGCATTACACTCCATTGAGCATTTTGGCTTAGGACGATACGGCGATCCGATTGATTATTCCGGACATGAAAAAGCGATTCAAAATATAACAAAAGTATTAAAAAAAGATGGTGTTTTTTATTTTTCAGTACCCATTGGTCCTCAGCGGATTAACTTTAATGCACATCGGGTTTTTTCTGTAAAATATCTTTTAGAACTACTTAAAAAAGATTTTGAATTGAAATCTTTTTCTTACGTGAACGATAAAGGTGATTTAGTTGAAAATATTACTTTAAATAAAGAAAATATTCAATCGAATTGCGGCTGTCAGTATGGTTGTGGGATTTTTGAACTGGTTAAGAAATGATTATCACAAAATTAATGGGCGGATTGGGAAACCAATTATTTCAGTATGCTGCTGGCAAGCAACTTGCTTATAATCAGAATGCTGAACTCAAGTTTGATGTGTCATTTTTCTCGAATATTGGAAAATCAACGCCAAGAGATTATAAATTGTCTTGTTTTAATATTGTTGATAAAATTGCAGATAAGCATGATTTTAGGGAAGTGTTGGGTCCAGAATGGTTTCGACCAATCAAAAGACGTCTCTGGAAGATGGGCATTGACCTGTTTGGTTGGAACTATTTCAAAGACAAAGAAACCGGATTTCAATCCGAAATTCCCCGAATAAAAAAACCGGCAGTGCTCCATGGATATTGGCAAAACGAACTTTATTTTTCGAATATCCGTTCAGTTTTACTTGATGAAATTGTATTGAAAAATAGTTTGATTACCTCAAAGTTGAGAAATAAAATTACAGACATTCAGGATGTTGAATCGGTTGCTGTCCATGTTCGACGAGGCGATTACAAGGAAGGAATTTTCCATGTTTGTCCTTTACAGTATTATTTACAGGCAATTAAATTACTTAAAAGGAAATATCCCAATGCTCATTTTTTTGTTTTTTCAGACGATATTGAATGGTGTCAGAAGAATTTAACTGCTGAAAAGTTTGGCAATTTTGTTGAACATGTAACAGGTTTTAAAGATTATGAAGATTTATGGTTGATGAGCAGATGCAAACATCAGATTATTGCAAATAGTTCATTTAGCTGGTGGGCAGCATGGCTAAATCCTAATCCACAAAAATCAGTAATTGCACCTAAGCAATGGTTCAAAGATGAGATAAGAAATAGTTTTCACACACTTCCTGAAGAATGGATAATCCTTTAATAAAGACTTCATGCAACCAATAGTTTCAATTTTAGTTCCGGTTTACAAGGTGGAAGCACATATAGAAAAATGTGCTGTTTCACTTTTTAGTCAGACTTTTGATTCTATTCAATATATTTTTGTAAACGACTGTACGCCAGACTCCAGCATTGAAGTTCTCGAAAGAATAATTACAAAATTTCCGGAACGGACTAAACAAGTTTCGATCATCAATCATAATCAGAACAAAGGAATAGGAGCAACCCGAAATACCTTGCTACAAGCTGCCACAGGTAAGTATATTCTATGGGTTGACAGCGATGATTTTATTTCAATAGATGCCGTTGAAACGTTAGTTTCCATGATTGAAAAAACTTCTGCCGATTTGGTTACATCTAACAGCTATTATTTTTATTACGGTGAAGGGAATACAGAACTTTTCAGACAAAATTTTCCAACCGATTCAAAGAAATATATAGAGGCTATTGGCTGTCATCAGGCTCGTGCAGCTTTGTGGGGAACTCTATCAAAACGAAGTTTATGGGTTGAGAATCAGATTAAAATCCAGGACACTTCCAGGTTTGGCGAGGACTATTTTGCAACGGTTCAGCTTTTTTATTTTGCAAAAAAAATTGCATGCATTCAATACCCGTTTTGTTATTACAATCAAACGAATATAAATGCCTATACCAAAGGTTATAAGTCAGAAAACCATTTTGTTTCAATGATTCAGCTTTTCGAAAATTTGACATTTTTTTTTCAGGAACAAAATAAATTAGAGGATTATGCCTCTTTTTTCTCAAAAGCCCGAATTACCGAATTTAGCGGTCTCTTGCTTCATACCAGCGCAGAATTAAGAATGAAATATAAAGATGTCATTGATCAAAACGAATTATCGAAACAATATCAATCAGCCGGGTTAAGTCGATGGCAATTCTTTATTCTTAAACAAATAGTATCAGGAAAGAATGCAATTAGCAGTTTATTGTTAGTTTTAGCAAAAATTCTTAGGACAATATTTAAAATAAATTTTTAAGAAATGTCAGCAATTCTACCCGCCGAAAAACAACCCTGGATTGACCACCTCAGAGCGACTGCTACTATAGCTGTTGTTTTTCTGCATGTTTCTGCGCCATTAATATACCAGTTTGGCAAAGTAGACGCGTCCTGGTGGTGGGTGGCTAATGTTTTTAACTCCTGCGTTCGAAGCAGTGTTCCCTTATTCTTCATGGTCTCCGGAGCTTTATTGTTGCCTAAAGAACAGGAACTTACAGTTTTCCTGAAAAAACGATTCATGCGAATTATTTACCCTTTTTTATTTTGGGCATTGATACATATCGTAATGAATCTGATTATGAAAATTAAAACTCATGAAGTCAGAACTTTCAATGATGCGTTAGAAAATATTGGTGCCAAAATTGCTTCAGGAGTTGCATTTCACTATTGGTATGTATTTGTAATAATCGGCATATATCTGTTTGTTCCGATAATCGGTAAATGGGCAAGAAACAGCACCAGAAAAGAACTTCATTATTTCCTGATTTTATGGTTAACTTTTACAATGCTGGGTCTGACATCTTTTTCGGAATTTCGATACTTCAACCAGCTAACTTATTTCTTTACCGGTCCGATAGGCTATGTGGTTTTGGGATATTATCTGACGAGATTTCCAATAATCACAAAAAGCACTAAAACCAACCTGCTTTTATCAATCACATTATTACTTTCGTGGAGTATAACCATGTTTGGCTCTTATTGGTTGTCATACTCTTCAGGAAAGTCAAATCAAACACTTTATTGGCTTTTCTCACCAAATGTAATTGCAGCAACAATCTGTATATTCATGCTTTTTCACCAGAATAATATTCAAAACAGTATAATTAATAAAGCATTGAATTGGGTGAGTAGTTATAGTTATGGTATTTATTTATCACACATTTTGGTACTCTCGGCCTTAGCTACTGTTAGGTTGAATTGTATGTTTATGCATCCAGTCATAGGAATATTGCTTACAGTAATACTTTGTGTTTCACTATCAGGACTGATGGTATTTATTGTACGACGATTACCTCTTGGTAAGTATATCTCAGGTTAATTTCGAAATTTATGAAAATCATTTATAATATTAGTTCTACAGCTACCAGTGGAGGAGGAATGGAACGTGTGATTGTGAATAAAGCCAATTATTTGGCTGATGTTCTGAATTATGAAGTTGTGCTTATT
>CAIQOG010000350.1 GCA_903873355.1 uncultured Bacteroidales bacterium | reverse complement strand
CCATCTACCTAGAAACCATTGGAAATCCAAGTTTCAATATTCCGGATTTTGAGAAATTCGTCGTTCTGGCTAAGAAGCACGATCTGCCTATCATTGTGGACAATACTTTTGGTTGTGGTGGCTCACTTTTCCGTCCGTTGGAGCATGGCGCCCACATTGTTGTGGAGTCTGCTACAAAGTGGATCGGCGGACATGGTACTTCTATCGGTGGCGTCATCGTCGATGGTGGTAATTTCAACTGGGGAAATGGTAAATACCCCGGATTTACTGAACCTTCAGAAGGTTATCACGGATTGAAATTCTGGGATGTTTTCGGGACTGACGGTCCTTTTGGAAACATCGCGTTTATCATCAGAGCCCGTGTGGAGGGTCTTCGTGACTACGGCCCGGCGATCTCCCCGTTTAACTCTTTTCAATTGATCCAGGGACTCGAAACCCTTTCATTAAGAGTCGAACGGCACGTTCAGAATACACTTGCTTTGGCTTCCTGGTTACAGAACCATCCCAAAGTGGAGTCGGTTAATTATCCCGGTTTGAAATCGGATGAGAATTATGCACTCGCACAGAAATACCTGCCAAAAGGTGCCGGCGCTGTACTTTCATTCACAGTAAAAGGCAGCAAAGAAAATGCCACCAACCTTGTCAGCAATCTTGAACTGGTTAGTCACCTGGCTAATGTTGGTGATGTCCGTACGCTGATCATTCAGCCTTCTGCCACTACCCATTCCCAATTGAGTGATCAGGAGCAGCTGCTTGCCGGTGTTAAACCTTCTCAATTAAGAGTTTCCGTCGGAATCGAGCATATTGATGACATTATTGCAGATTTCGAACAGGCTTTAGCCAGGATTTAAATTATTTTTGAACCGCGAATACAATAAATTTTTGAATTATGCCTTTAAATCTGCCGGATGGTTTACCTGCCATCGAACTGTTACGTGAAGAAAACATTTTCGTTATCGACCAGACCAGGGCCGAGCACCAGGATATTCGTCCGCTCAAGATTGTGATTCTTAATTTAATGCCGTTGAAGATAGCAACCGAAACAGATTTGCTTCGGTTGCTATCCAATACGCCGCTTCAGATCGAGATCGACTTCCTTCAAATTCAGGGGCATACCGCAAAAAATACTCCCCAGGATCATCTTGATTCGTTTTATAAGAATTTCTCCCAGTTAAGGAAGAATAAATACGACGGCATGATTATTACCGGTGCTCCTGTTGAGCATCTTCCTTTTGAGGAGGTCGATTACTGGGGGGAGATCTGTGAGATATTTGATTGGGCACACAAGCATGTTACCTCTACCATGTATATCTGCTGGGCCTCGCAGGCCGGACTCTTTCATCATTTTGGCATACCAAAATACCCGCTTGAGAAGAAGATGTTCGGTGTATTTGAACACCAGGTAACTGATAAGAAACTCCCGCTTTTCAGGGGATTTGATGATGTTTACAGGGCGCCGCATTCGCGGCATACCGAGTTGAAAGCGGAAGATTTCGCGAATGTTTCAGGGGTGCAGATCCTTTCGGTGTCTGATAAGGCCGGAGTTTATATGGCTATCGCTGAAAACGGCCGGCAGATCTTCATCACTGGCCATCCGGAGTATTCTCTCAGGACGCTCGACAGGGAATACAAACGGGACTTTGAAAAGGGATTGCCAATTGAAATTCCAGAGCATTATTATACGAATGATAATCCT
>CAIQOG010000349.1 GCA_903873355.1 uncultured Bacteroidales bacterium | reverse complement strand
TGGGTCTGCAGCCAATGATTCACGACTCATCCACGACTGAACTGAAGAACCACCCACTGCAGGAGTTAATAAACCAATAGGTATATTTATGTTAGAATTATTGTATAATTCACGGGCAAAATAATACGGAACTGCCGGATAACCTGCTATATTCGTAGGATTACAATCAGTCCAATAACTTCCGTTATTTTCGTTGGGTACATATTGTGCATTTGCATACGTAGTCATTTTGTTGATACGGATATTTGGATAATTTGCAGCTGCAATTTCGGTTGCATAATTAAGCACACCCAGTGTATTGGTTCCATTGGGTTGCATGGTGAATCCCATATTTGATTGACCCGAACACAAATAAACATCGCCAATTAATATATTGGTAAGAGTAATGATATTGTTTTTCCCAACAAAGGTAAGCGTATGTTTGGTTTGGTTTGTTCCTGCTACTGCCTTAGGTGTTTGGATTTTGGTACTCCATTTTCCAGTTGCATCGGCTGTAGCAGTAGCAGTTTGACTCCAACTGGCCGAAATCTGAACAGTTTCATTGGGTGGTCCCCAACCCCAAAGTGCAGCTTGCATATCTTGCTGTATAACCATATTACTACTCAAAACACTTGGTAAAACCAAACTCTGACTATAAACAGTGGCAGTAAAATTGGCTTTAAAATTACCCTCATTTGTTGCCACCGTAATGATAGCCCTTCCGGGCGAAATACCTGAAACAACTCCTGTAGAACTTACAGTAGCCACAGAAGTTTTATTGGAACTGTAATTAACAGCAATATTGGTTGCATTTGAAGGCGTAAAAACCGGTGATAGTTGAAGTGGTGATCCGATAAGTACCATTCCCGATGACTGGCTAAAGGAAATTCCATTTACTGGAATAGCTACAGAAATTGTGGCTGTTGCTTTGAAATTTCCATCCTGAGTTGTGGCGGTGATTGTAGCAGTTCCTTTAGCAATTGCTTTTACAAGTCCATTTACATCTACAGTAGCAACTGCGTCATTATCCGATGACCATGTAACAGTTTTATTGCTGGCTCCTAACGGAGATACAATAGCCGAAAATTGTTTAGTATCATTAATATTTATCGAAGCTGAAGTAGGATTGATTGTAATTCCTGTAACAGCAATTGCACCAGTTTGAACCGTAATATCCGAAAATGCCGTTTTTCCACCATCTTGTGTAGTGGCTGTAATACGTATCGTTCCAGCGTTTTTGGCGGTTACTAAACCATTTGCATCCACCGATGCAATATTGGTATCTGAAGAACTCCAGTTCACAATTTTATTGGTAGCATCGCTAGGTAAAACTGATGTAGAAAGTTGAACAGTTGATCCAGTAGAAACCGAAGCAGTTGCCGGACTAACCGAAATACTTGCTACCGGAATGCCCATGGTTATGACTACATCGTCAATCCACACCGAAACACCTGCAGGTAATTTTCCCATCCTATAACTAAAAATTACACGGTTGTCCGATTGATTAATAAGTGTTGAGGTAGTGAATGAAAATGTTTGAGCAGTAGTGGTTAACAAAACGGTTTGCTCAGGCAAATAATTTGTAACACCCCAGTTAGTCATTCCCACCCCAATGGAAGTTGCCACTGAACTTTTAGCTGTAAATGAAACAGTGTAATTTTTATCTTTAACGCCAGCAAAAAGCCATGCCAATTGCTGATCTGTAGATAAATTATTGTGAGATGTTCCATTTGTGACCATTGTGTATTTTAATGTTTTTGTACCCGATATTTTATCAGAACCACTATCAAATATAATGGCAGCAGTATCAGTTACGGAAGTCAGCTTTAATTTTGTCCAACCGGCATAATATTGATTTTCAGCAGCAGAAGAAGTCCCTGAAGTACGAAAATTATAGATATAACCACCCGGAGTATACATAGCATTATTCATCAACGATTCAAAGTCACCGTTACATAAATTCGTAATTGACAGGGGATTTTTCTCCACAACCGTAATATCATCCAACCAGATAGATGTGCCGGTTGACACGTTTCCATAATAAAATGCAAACTTGCAAAGACCGGTGAGAGATGTTGTGGTAATGTCGTACGTAAATGTCTGTGCAGTGGTTGTAACATTAAACATGGGAGAACTAGCCAACCAACCAAAGTTACTGAATGACTGAACTAAAATACCCTGAACAGAGCAATTGGCAGAAGCTTTAGCTTTAAAGGTAACAGTATAAGTGGCAGCTTTGGGTAAAATTAAAGCCTGGTACAAACCCTGCGAAGTAATGCTTGTACCAGCAGTTCCGGTGACAATTTTAGCTGAATTCAACCCCGATATAGGAGAAGTATTATCAATTGAATAAGTTTGAGTACCCGAAGCAGTCCACCAGCTGGTGGCA
>CAIQOG010000348.1 GCA_903873355.1 uncultured Bacteroidales bacterium | reverse complement strand
ATTGAAAAAAATGTGGACACAGGGCTTTTGACCTGTATGGGAACGAAAAACCCCGCACTTTTGCAGATGATTGAGGGGTTAAGTTTGACGCTGTAAGTGCCTGAAAAGGGCTGAAAATAGGCTTCTCGCTTCTTATTTGAAGGGGTGAAAAGCCGTTTTTGGACTACTTTTGTCGCGCCAAAAGTAGCAAAAGGCGCAAACGCCCGAAATGGGCAGAGTTGAATTAAATATTTTGTAGTGTTATGGCTCTGGTCTGTGAAGTTTGGAGCAATTTTGTTTAGAGATTTAAATTAATTTAGTAAATTATACCTAGATTTGAACGATTATGAGAAATAGTTTTCACATCAGGATGAAAAAACGTTGTGTATTTTGAGTAAAATCAATGACTTATGGTTGTCTGCTAAACTTTCAGGTTCAAAAATACATAAATAATTTGATATATGCAAGTGCCAAATATTGAAGTATTTATACATTGTGCAAGGTGCAAGTTTCTATATAGAAACACTTGCACCTTGCACTATATTTTTGAGCTATTAATATTATCCAAATGTAGCGCCTCGAAAATGACTATATTGTTAAATGTGCGGATTTTACAATAAATAGTTTTTATCTTTGGAGCAAAAAATAGGCTAATCAGTTTCTTTTCCCGGAGTTAGCTCCCACAATCATTTCTCACAAGCAATAGTAATCACGCTTAAGAGGAAACCAACTAACAATGAATATTCACACCACTAATTCAATGTTAAAATGGAACAATTAAATGAAGGTGAAAAATTAATTCAAACCTTTTTTATTCGGGAAGAATTACCAAAAGGTCATATACTGTTCAGACAAGGTGAAATCTGCAATACTATGTATTATATAGAACACGGATTTGCACGTATTTATTATCTTTCGGAAAGCGGGCGTGAAATAACAGCTGAATTTTTTCATGAAAACTCCTCTGTTACAGCAAAGGACAGTTTTTTTTATCATAAACCAACAATCTATTATTGTGAATTGACGGAGAATTGTATAATTTACTCCATTTCGTACTCCGATCTTGAGTCTTTAATCGACAAAAATCATGAATTTGCAAAATTCGTGATTCAGGTTATACTCAAATTTGCAAAAGATATGACTGAATATATTGCTAACCTGAAATTTCAAACGGCAGAAGAAAGATATAACGCTCTCATTACTAATAACCCAACTATTCTTCAACGTGTTTCACTCGGGCATATTGCATCTTATCTAGGTATTACGCAGGAAACCCTGAGTCGGATTCGTGCCGGAAAGTAATTATTTTTCTCCACTTTTCATTTTTTGATTTAGGTCAAATTTATTGTCCTACAAATAGTTGAATTTTGCATTAACCAATCAAGATGCAATGAAAACAAATCAACTGTCCGGGAATTTAAGTTCTGAAACGAAGCCAAGCTCAGTAAATGAGGCCACTTTCCTTACCCCAATTGCTGATACTCATCTTGTCATAATATCAGATGAGACTGGCATTCTAACTGCATTCAATCTTATTAAATCAAAGCTGGCCAATAGTTCAGGTAACTTTTTGACGCTTATCTATTCAGTTTCACAACTGGATAATCCCCCACTTTTTAAGTCAGAATTAAATAGTCTTGAAAAACGCTTCTCCCATCAGTTGGAAATTCATTACATTTCTGATAGAACCAACATTTCTATAAATGAAACAATTCTTCAGGTAACACTGGAGGTTGTAATCAATTGCAATATCAGTACTACTATTCTTTTTCAAGCAGTTGGAAACGAGCAATTAGTTGAGTTCGCTATGGAACGGCTTTACTACCTTGGAATTCGGGAAAATCAACTAATCACTTAAAGAACTGATAATCATAACATAGAAGCATAAATAACCAAAAAATCTGTGTATTGAATTATTTCCAGTCCATTCCAAAACCTGCTTTTAAACATAAATTTTTGAATAGTACTAATCAGTATAACAAACGTGTAACATTAAAATCACATCACCATGGAAGTAGACATCTTAAAATCCTACATCAAGGAAATGCGGAAAGGCTCACACAAAGCCTTTAATGCCATTTATGACATGTATGCCGACAAACTTTACGGATTTGCGTTTTCTCATACAAAGTCGAGAGAAATGTCCAATGATATAGTTCAAGATACTTTTTTGAAACTGTGGACTATGCGCGAAAGTATTTCCACGGATGGCTCATTACAGTCGTTGCTTTTTACCATGTCCTATCACAAAATGATAGATATGTTTAGGGCGCAGATAAATAAAGTTGAGTTTGAAGATTATATTGAATACTGCGAATACACCGATTTCGAGGACAATGTAATAGAGAAAAAACTGTATTATGACGACTTTATGAAAGCATTTAAAATGTGTAAAAATCTTTTGCCACATCGTCAATTGGAGATTTTTGAAATGAGCCGCGAGAATGGAAGTACCATTGAAGAGATTGCAGTAGGTTTGAAAATATCGGAACAGACGGTTAAAAATCAGCTCACTTCGGCTTTAAAAACAATGAGAACCGAACTCTCGAAATTCAATTTATTGTATCTGATACTTTTCGAAATATGTTTTATAGCATAAAAATAGAATGGTACTAAAATTCAAACTAAACGTGTAACAAACAACAAAAAGAGAAAATGGAAAACTATATTATAAAGCTATATAAAAAATATCTGTACGGAAACATCAAAAAAGATGAGTTTCTGGAAATGCGGCATGAAATAAACAATGCTAAATTTTCACAGATGACCAATCTGCTCGAAGAGGAATGGAATGAAGATATGTCATCAGAAGCACTTGCCGAAAAAGATAAAGAGGAAATCCGTTCTAATCTTGACTTTTTTATAGAATGTGACAAAAAACGGTTGTACCGCAAGCGGATGATTCAAGTGGCTGCAGTACTTATTCCTTTTGTATTCGTAGTTTCTACTTTGTTTTATAATCATCAACCGACCAAAGAGCAAAAAGATTTTATTGTGGTTGTAAAACAAGGCAACAGGGCAACGGTTACATTACCTGATCAGTCGAAGGTGTGGATGAATTCAAATAGCAAATTGGTTTATAATGTGGGTGTAAATAATACACGGGAAGTAAAACTTATAGGTGAAGCATTTTTTAAAGTTTTCAAAGATAAAAGCCGACCTTTTATTGTATCTGCAAATAATATAAAAGTGGAGGTATTGGGCACTTCGTTTAATGTAAAAGCGAGAACAGGATCAGATATTATTGAAACATCGCTGATTGAGGGAAGTGTAAAATTATCAGGGGCAGATTTATCACAAGATTATTATCTAAAACCGAACGAAAAAGCAATCTATTCCAGTTCTTTGAAAACTATTAAAATAGAATCTTCTGATAATGAAGTAGAAACAGCGTGGAAAGATAATAAACTACAATTTAAATCGGAGCGTTTTGCTGATGTAATTAAAAGGCTTGAAGAGTGGTATGGAGTAAAAATCATCTCCAAATGTCCAAAAATTGAAAATGACCTGATAAGTGGTGCATTTAAGGGTGAAAATTTAGAATCTGTTTTGAAAACCTTTGCCATTCAATATAACATACGCTATGATAATCAAGGAGATACATTGGTTATTATACACAATTAGAAGCCCCCTAATCCCCTAAGCGGGAACTTTAAGACGCAGTTAGTTATTGGCACCATGAATGGTTTAGGGTTTGAATGGTTTATGGATGCCAGAGTTCCGCCTCTGTCAAATATATTGTTTGAAGAGTTTTGACATCGTTAACCTAATAAACCACGTCTGGAACCCCTTCTTACTCCTCTCTATTTTGGAGAGGGTTGGGGTGAGGTCGGGGCAGGGGGTCGGGTTTGAAGAGTTGAAAATATACAGCAAGAATAATTTATTTAACACTATAAAAACATTATGATGAAATTACAATTTACAAAAATGGCCTTATTTAGAGTCTGTTTGCTTTCAATTTTCTTTTTATT
>CAIQOG010000347.1 GCA_903873355.1 uncultured Bacteroidales bacterium | reverse complement strand
GATATTAGTCGGCTGCAAATTCAAAAAGGTGAGGTGTTTATTTCACCCGAACAATTAAAATCAAGAATTGTACGATACCTGAAACCTACTACTATAATTCAGGATTTTCATCCCAACTCAATATTGATTCGATATGAAATGTTGAGTCATAAAACCCTTCCTGTTGAATTTATATCAAAAATCGAGCTTGAGCATCAATATATGCTTAGTTCCGATATCAGGCTACAGCCCAATATTGTAACTGTTTACGGACCAAAAAAAATGTTGGATACGTTGAAATATGTTCGAACAGAATGTAAATCAATCGAAAATTTGAATGATACAGTTTCGTTTAATTGCAATTTTATTCCATTAAAATCAGTTCAATATTCTGTAAATAAGACAAAAGTTACTATTTTCGTGGAGCAATTTACAGAACGAAAGGTGCAGATTCCAATTACAGCGATTAATTGTCCTGAGAATCTGATGGTTCGTACTTTTCCTGCCGAAGTAAATGCAACTTGTACCATTGGTTTAAGTAAGTTTAAAAATTTCAACTCTTCTGATATTCAGGTTTATCTGGATTATAATGAATTGAAATCGGATATCACAAGTAAGCACGTTTTAAAAATTAAAAGCCTTTCAAAAAATATCAGCAATATAAGAATTTCGCCACTTGAAGTGGAATATATACTTGAACAAAAATAAAATGTGTATGGAAAGTATTCAAATGGTTGACCTGAAAAGTCAATATGAAAAGATTCGGGAAGAAGTTAATGCAGGTATTCAGCAAGTAATTGATACTACAACTTTTATCAAAGGTGGAAAAGTAAATGATTTTCAGAGTAATCTGGAAAAATACCTGAACGTGAAACATGTTATTCCGGTTGGAAATGGCACTGATGCACTTCAGATTGCGTTGATGGCTCTTGGTCTGAAACCCGGTGACGAAGTAATCACACCTACTTTTACGTTTATTGCCACTGCCGAAGTTGTTGCTTTGCTGGGATTGATACCTGTAGTGGTTGATGTTGACTTTGATACGTTTAATATTTCACTTGAATCGCTGAAAAAAGCAATAACTCCAAAAACCAAAGCAATTGTTCCTGTGCATTTATTCGGGCAAAATGCTTATATGGAGGCTATTCTGGCTATTGCCAAAGAACATAATCTTTTCGTGCTTGAAGATGCATGCCAATCGATCGGTTCGGTTTATACTTTTTCTGATGGCCGTAAAGTTCAGTCGGGCTGCATGGGCGATATTGGTTGTACTTCGTTTTTCCCTTCCAAGAACCTCGGATGTTTTGGTGATGGCGGTGCTATATTTACCAACAACGATGAATTTGCTGCCAGTATGCGTGCTATAGCTAATCACGGAATGGTAGTGCGTTATTATCATGATTTGGTGGGAGTTAACTCACGACTCGACAGCATTCAGGCAGCCGTATTGGATGTGAAACTCAAACATTTGGATACATATTGTGCCAGTCGCCGGGCTGCAGCTGATTTCTATGATAAAGCTTTTTCTGTGACTGATAAGTTAATAATTCCCACACGTTCGGCTAATTCAACGCATGTTTTTCATCAATATACATTAAAACTGAACGGAGTTGACCGCGCAGGATTACAAAAACATTTGGCTGACAAAGGAATCCCTGCCATGGTTTATTATCCGGTGCCCTTGCATTTACAAAAAGCATATCAGGATTCACGTTATAAAGCCGGTGATTTCCCGGTTGCTGAAAAACTCAGCGAGTGTGTAATGTCATTGCCAATGCATACAGAACTTACGCAGGAACAATTGGAATATATCACTAAAGCCGTTTTAGAGTTTGTAAGATAATAGACAATTTCCAATTATCAATTTCCAATTAACTCGAACAACCAATCAACCGATTAACTAGTTAACTGATAAACCAATCAACAATGAATGAATACTTTGCACACGAAACAGCAATCGTTGATGCCGGCTGTGAAATAGGAACAGGAACGAAAATATGGCACTTTTCGCATATTATGACTGGTTGTTTTATAGGCGAAAGTTGTAATATCGGACAAAATGTGGTAATTTCGCCTCAGGTACGACTTGGAAGGAATGTGAAAATTCAGAATAACGTATCGGTTTACACCGGTGTGATATGTGAAGATGATGTTTTTCTTGGTCCTTCGATGGTATTTACTAACGTGATAAATCCACGCAGTCACGTTAACCGGAAAAACGAATATGCCGAAACCATTGTCCGCAAAGGAGCAAGTATTGGCGCTAATGCCACGGTGGTTTGCGGGAATGAAATTGGTGAATATGCCTTAATAGGCGCAGGTGCAGTGATAACAAAACAGGTAAAACCTTTTGCACTGGTGGTTGGAAATCCTGCCCGACAAATTGGATGGGTAAGTGAAAATGGTCACCGTTTGCATTTTAATGATAAAAATCAGGCTGTATGTCCCGAAACAGGGCAAGAGTATGAATTAAAAGACGGGAGCGTAAGAAGATTGCTGAGTTGTTGAGTTGGTTATTTGTTTATTCAATACAGTATTTTCATGGAATATAGTTTTTCGTTTGAGAAGTTAGATGTCTGGCAAAAAGCAAGGGAATATGTTGTTTTTATTTATAATATTAACAATAAATTTCCTGATAATGAAAAATTTGGAATCAGCTCACAAATACGAAGGGCTTCAATTTCAATAATTTCAAATATAGCTGAAGGTTCTTCTCGCTCATCTTTAAAAGAACAAATAAGATTCACCGAAATTGCCTATGGTTCTGCTTTAGAAACATATTGTCAATTAATTTCGGCTTTAGATTTGGGATTTCTCACAAAAGAAGAATTTGAAATTGGAAATGAAAAATTAAAAGAAATTACAAATAAGCTTAATGCGTTAAAAAATAGTCAAACTAAAAGATTAAATCAACAAATAACCAAATAATCTATTAATCAAATAAACAATATTATGATTAAATTTGCAGTAGTAGGGCAGGGACACATAGGAAAGCGCCATGCCGAAATGATTCGCAGGAATCCGGATTCTGAATTAGTGGCTGTATGCGATGTTCTTCCAAAGGAAAAATTGGGATTGAATGATATTACAGAACCTTATTTCAGCAGTTTTGAAGATTTATTGGCAGCAAATCTGGATATTGATGTGCTAAATATCTGTACGCCAAACGGTTTCCATGCAGAATATGCCAAAAAAGCATTGAAAGCTAAAATGCATGTGGTACTTGAAAAACCGATTGCACTGACGAAACTCGATGCGGAAGATATTTTGTTTAAGTCGCTGGAAATGTCAAAACATGTATTCTGTGTAATGCAGAATCGCTATTCTCCACCATCAGAATGGTTGAAAGAGATTGTTGATAACAATACACTTGGCGATATTTTTATGGTAAAACTTGATTGTTACTGGAATCGTGACGATCGTTATTACAAAAAAGGCAACTGGCACGGTGATGGCAAATTGGATGGTGGAACACTGTTTACACAGTTCTCTCACTTTATTGACATTATGTATTGGTTATTTGGTGATATCCAGAATATTAAAGGGAATTTTGCCGACTTTAATCACAAAGATCTGACTGATTTTGAAGATAGCGGTGTGGTAACATTCGATTTTGTAAATGGTGGTATGGGCTGCCTTAACTATTCAACTTCGGTGTGGGATACAAACCTCGAAAGCAGTATCACTATTATTGGTTCTAACGGAACAGTGAAAGTGGCCGGTCAATACATGAATGAGGTAACTTATTGTCATGTAAAAGATTACGAAATGCCGGTTTTAGCACCATCCAATCCGCCAAACGATTATGGTTTGTATAAAGGTTCAGCTCAAAATCATCATTACGTGATTGAAAATGTGATTGAAAAACTTACCGATAAAGGAACTATCACAACGAACGTGTTGGAAGGACTTAAAGTGGTTGATATCATTGAGCGTATTTACAAAGTACGTGATTTAGACTGGAAGAAATGATAGCCCCTAAACATATAAGGCTAACTTTATAAACTTTCAAACTTTATAAACTTTCTAACTAATTTAAATGTTACAACGCACTCAAACGCTTTATTTACTGGCAATAGTTATACTCTCCGGTTTTGTGGTTTTTGCACCGCTGGCAGATTTGGTAAATACAGTTGATAAATTAATATACCTGGTTGATTATAAAGGTATTTCATTGTTGAAGCCAACCGGAAATACTGTTGAATCGACTATCTGGGGAATAACAACCATTTCGATGATTGTGCCGGTTATTGCTCTGATAGCTATTTTTTCGTATAAGAACCGCACAAAACAAATCAGGCTTTGTGTAATCAATATGGTCTTTATGCTGGCTTTCTACGGATTATTGCTGTTCGAATTGTGGACTGCCTGCAGCCGATTGCATACCGACTGGCACTTGCGGTTTTCTACTGTAATGCCGCTTGTAAATCTGATTCTCAGCTATCTGGCAATTGGTGCCATTGGAAAAGATGAAAAGCTGGTAAAATCGTTAGACAGAATACGATAACTACACTTTCCAACATAACAAAGAGGGTGTTCAACAAGAGTTATTTTGAACGCAAATTACGCAAATTGAACAAATTTTCGCAAATCTCATTTTAATAAATTCTTTTTTATAAGAGATTTATTTTTTGTGTTGATTTGCGATTTTTGCGTAATTTGCGTTCTTTTTTTTGAGACAGCCACTTTGAGATTATAGATGTACATGAAGTTCGTTTTATCGCTAAAACGAATGCTCTTTTTTGCTGATAACAAAGAAAGAGAGCAAACTAATAATGGCAGCAATGATTAAATAATAACCTACGGAGCTGATTCCATAGTTTTCTGCAAGCCAAATGGCAATCATCGGGGCAAATGCAGCTCCAAATATTCCTGCTAAATTAAAGGTCAGTGATGCACCCGAATAGCGAACCTGTGTTGGAAATAATTCCGACAAAAAAGTTCCTAATGGACCATAAGACAATCCCATTAAACTCATCCCCAAACACAGAAACAGGCTGATATACAATAAATTTCCCGGTATCAGTAAAAAAGAAAAACTAAACCCAAACAGGACAATAGCCACTGTCACCAGGCGCAACACCTTTCTGCGTCCATACTTATCCGATAATACTGCCGAAATAGGTATGGAAAATGCAAAAAACAAAACGGATAGTAATTGCACAACGAGCACGTCAGATTTGCTGTAATGCAGTGTTTTGGTCGCAAAACTCAAACTAAAAACAGTAATCAGGTAAAAAACAACAAAAGTAGTCACTGCTGCCAGAGTTCCAAAGATTAGCTCATTTTTATAGGATTTTAGCAAGTCGAACAAGGGTACTTTGATTGCTTTTTTTTCTTCCAGCGAATGCAAAAATGAAGGAGTTTCGGTTAAGTTCGTTCGAAT
>CAIQOG010000346.1 GCA_903873355.1 uncultured Bacteroidales bacterium | reverse complement strand
CAATCGAATCGGCCATAGTGCTATTCAAACTATTGAAAACAGCACCACCTTCAATGCTGAAATCAAAAATATCGCAATTGTCGATAAACAACGAATAACCCAACGCATGTTCAGCAGTTGCAAAAACATATTTCGGAGTTTTGGCTAATTTATTATCACCTTCGCCATCGATTCTCACACTTTTGAAATGAACATAAACATCTGATGCTAACTCAAATAAAGGTTCGTCACCTTTTACAACTTTCATTTTTATGACGGGTTTTACCGCCAGTTTTGATGAGGCTGTAATAGAGATGCTTTTGGTCAATGTTATCGTTTTAGTAAGCACATGTTCACCTTCTTCCAGCATAATAATATCACCTGCTGCAGCCTTTTCAACCGCTTCATTCAAATTATCAGTTCCGGCTTTTACTTTAATGGTTTTGCCTTTTGAAAACTCTTTTTTCATTGGTGTCAAATCGGGGTTATACCAGGATGGACCGCAATTTTTGGCATTGGCGATTTCAGTTTTTGCTTTCTCATCTTTATCCTGAAATGCGCCAATCACCGGGTTTGTACGTTGTTGACCCATTATATCAGTGCTGATAAACGAAACTTTTTGAGCAGGAATTTTGCTATAAACCAGTTCAATGTCATTTAGTTGTGATTTTAATATTTCACCTGCGATTGTTCCCTTGTCGGAAGTTAATCCTTTTTTGCTAATCATCAGATTATTGCTGAAAGTAATACCATCAGTTTTATCGTAGCTTTTTATTAAAGCTGTATCGTTAGGGCAATAAACAATGTTATTGATAATTTGTGTACTTTGAGGAGTGACGGTGCGATTTCGTTCACCAACTCCCACACAGAAGTTCCATGGCAACGTACAATCTACCCATGAGTTGTTAGAGAGAATTCCATTTCTAACTGCCGCGTAACCTGTTGGTGGCGAATCGGGTATGGCATTCATTATGGTGAGCGGTGAACGAAACTCATCGCCACGAAGTTTGTAAAAGTAATTGTTGTAAATTTTATGACCTTCGTTTATTACCCTTACTCCACCTGTAAATGGTTTCCCATTGCCAATAAACCAGTTGCCTTTTACCAGCGCATTATTCCCGTGACGAAGTACCAAACTGCCTTCCGATTCAAAGAAAGTATTGTTGATGAACTGATTATTGCAGGATTTGTTTGAAATAATTTCCACTTCACCATTACAATGCTCAAAGTAATTTCCCTCAACAACTGTTTCAGAGCTAAGTGTACAAACTTCGCCAGTTCCAATGCGGATTGATTCACCGCCATTTGAACCAAGTCGTGGACGTAAACCAAAATAATTGCGGTAGATGTGGTGTTTGTTGTGAATGCTGTTAGAGTCATTCGGGCAAACAATCATCGTAGTGCCTTCGTTGGTTTTTCCACCTAAATAACAATTACTTACTGAATTGTTTTTTCCCCATAATGCCACCCAATTGTCAATTGTTTCGCGGTAGGGTTGATTAAATTTATCAATCACACAATTAGTAACCACACAGTTGTAAGCATAATCGGTGTCGGAGGTTTTAAACAGAATGGTAGTTGTACCCGGAGTGTAACCTTTTGTGAAAAATAACCCGGAAACATGTAACCAATTTCCTGAAATTGAGAGCGATGATTCACCTTCTATCAATACTTTACCCGGAGTTTCAGCTTTCAGCGAAATATATTTTCCTTTTTTGCCATTTCCTTTGAAAACAATTTGAACATCTTTCCAGATACCATTTGCCATAATGATACTATCACCGGCAACAGCAGTTTTAATACCGTTGTTTAACTCCTTAAAATTACTCACTTTATATTTTTCAGCAAATAAAGTGCAAGCAATTACTAAAATTGCTATCAAAATTTTAATTTTGTTTGTCATCTTTAAAAATTTTCTGACTGATAATAAAACAGAAATAAACGTTTCCATTTAAATTTGTCAGGTTTTGCAGAAAAAACCGTGAAAGAATAGCTTCTCACTGCCATAAATACATGGCAATGAGAAGTAATAGAAGATTATTTAACGACAGCTGCATTAAAAGTAACGACAGCTGCTTGTAATGCTACAATAGCATCAGTCATTTGAGTATATGTAGTTGTACCTAAATTTCTTACCGCAGTTGCTTTGGTTATAGCTGTTCCAAATAAACCGCTGGCAGCATTTGAAACCTGACCGGTTGATGTTCCTATAGCAGTTGCAGCTTTTAGAGCCGTACAATCAATAATTAAATCACCTAAAGTAATACTTGCCTGAATTGTAAAAATAGCCTGACCCATTTTAAAACGAGCTGCATTAGTTGCTCCTACTGTCAATGAAACTGTTTCACGTGCAGTTTTAGCTGTTGTAATTGCTGTAGTAAAAGTGGTTTTAGCAGCCGATACAACCTGGCCTTTTGCTGTTCCGATTACGAATGTCGGGCTCAACGTTTCGGCCAAAATAATTGTGTCATTCAATGCTCTATGGTCGGAAATAAAAGGTAAAAATGCAGCTTTTGGAGCAATCATATTTGTTAGTGCTGTAGAAATTGCGTCGAAAGCCGGAGTAGCCGAGTTAACTACATCATTTGCAGTTAATACCACATTCAGGTAAGTTGTACGTGTTGCTGTTGGATATTCTCCCTGATTATAACCCACCACCGAACTTTCTACTCTGTTTTTTTCGGAGGAAACATAATCTTTAGAACGCAACACAAAATCGGCTAGATTGGTTGGAATTATTGCAGCAATTAAAGTTTTCTTTGCTTTCGTCAATGTGTCAACAGCCATTTTTATTAACTTATCCGAAGCTACTGTAGAACCTCTTACTGCTGTAGCTTTAGAAATTGCAGCAGTAAAAGTTGCTTTCGCATCGGCTAACACTTGTCCCGGTTGATTTCCTGTTAATGTAGCATTATTAAAATTTGTTGCAGAAACAATGGAGTCGTTTAAATACCTTCTGTCTGCTGCCCAAATTGCTGCCCAGAAAGCTTTTCCGGGAGTTGCCAATGTTTTATCAATAGCAGCTATTTGAGTAATGGTTACACTCGGATTGTTGACAACCGCCTGTGCAGCAACAATAACCGCGAGATAACTCGCTTTTACCGTAGCGGAATCTGTTGTGGTTTTAAAATTATTTTTATTAAAACCAACTTTAGTTGTATCTATAGCAAGCTTTTGACCTGCAAGAAATTCAGATTTTTGTTTTTTGAATTCTTCCAATGACTTGAGTGGCACAACTGTCAACTCATCTTTCATGGTACATCCAGTAAAACCAATACTCACTAATATAATAAGTACCAGTATAATTTGATGTTGTTTTTTAATTATATAGTTCATAATCATATAGTTTTATTAATTAATAAGTTGGGTTATTTGGAATTACCAATTCGTTATTTGTATCAAT
>CAIQOG010000345.1 GCA_903873355.1 uncultured Bacteroidales bacterium | reverse complement strand
TTGAGATACTTCGGAATATTATTATTAAGAATAATAAAAAATTATTTGTTGTTATTTCTCCATTACCTTGTTACAAAACTGCAAATAATATAATACGAAAGAAAGGTGTAAAGTATTTTGAAAATTTTATTGATCTGGAAAATGTTATTTTTGTAAATTCTCATGAAGTAATACCTATTTCAAAAGATCTGTTTGCAAATCAGAATCATTTAAGTGTAATGGGACACAAACTTTTAGGTGAGGAGGTAAGTAAAATGATTTCGGAGTATTATAAATCTTAGTTTTTCTCCATTTCCCTCAAACTTTCCATCTTCTTTTTAGCCAGGAAACCATAGATATCTTCAAGATGTTCGGTTACTTTTTGGTTGCCAAATTCATACACTTTGGTTACAAGTCCATCTAAGAAATCTCGGTCGTGAGAGACTACAATCAGTGTTCCATCGAAATCGATTAGCGCTTGTTTCAGAATATCTTTTGTTTTCATATCCAGATGGTTGGTAGGCTCGTCGAGAATCAATAGATTGACTGGTTCAAGCAATAATTTTATCATAGCCAACCGCTGACGTTCACCACCTGAAAGAACCTTTACTTTTTTGGTTGAACTGTCGCCTCCAAACATAAAGGCACCCAGTAAATCCCTGATTTTATTACGGATATCACCAATAGCCACATCGTCGATAGTCTGGAAAACTGTCAGACCTTCATCTAATAAAGAAGCCTGATTTTGTGCGAAGTAACCAATCTTTACGTTGTGGCCAAGTGTAAGTTTGCCTTCGTGCTCAATTTCCTTCATGATGCACTTTACGAGCGTGGATTTTCCTTCACCGTTCTTGCCTACAAAAGCTATTTTTTCGCCACGTTCAATCATAAAATTTGCATTACTGAAAATGCGTTTAGTTCCATAAACTTTTCCAACATTCTCGGCAGTTACAGGATAATTTCCTGAGCGGGGTGATGGTGGGAATTTCAATCGAAGTGCTGATGTGTCTTCTTCGTCCACTTCAAGAAGTGGTAATTTTTCAAGCATTTTAACCCGCGATTGAACCTGAAGCGTTTTGGAATATGTGCCTTTGAAACGCTCAATAAACTCCATGTTTTCGGCAATCATTTTTTGTTGCTCTTCAAACTGTTTTTGCTGCTGCTCACGGCGCTCTTTCCGTAGTTCGAGGTAATGTGAGTATTTTGCTTTATAATCGTAAATACGCCCCATTGTGACTTCGATGGTACGTGTAGTAATGTTGTCAACAAAAGCACGATCGTGTGAAATCAGTACCACTGCCTTTCCTGAATTAATCAGAAAATCCTCGAGCCATTGAATTGATTCAATATCCAAATGGTTAGTGGGTTCATCCAGCAGAATGACATCCGGTCGGCGAAGCAGAATTTTAGCCAGTTCAATGCGCATACGCCAGCCACCACTAAATTCTGATGTTTTTCGAGTAAAATCTTCGCGTGAAAATCCCAGACCAAGCAACGTTTTTTCAATATCAGCATCGTAGTTTATTTCTTCAATGCTGTAAAACTGTTCGCTGAGTGCCGAAACTTGTTCAATCAACTCCATATAACTATCCGATTCATAATCAGTTCTGGTGGTTAATTCTTCGTTTAACGCCTGTATTTGCTTCTCCATATCGTTGATGGTCGAAAAAGCCATGGCAGTTTCTTCAAAAACAGTTCGGTTGTCTTCGAGTAATAAATGCTGTGGAAGATAAGCAATTATCGTTTCTTTTGGGTATGAAATGGTTCCACGGGAAGGTTCACGAGTACCGGCTAATATTTTGAGTAATGTAGACTTTCCTGCACCATTTTTACCCATTAGGGCAATACGGTCTTTTTCGTTTATTACAAAAGAAATGTCTGAAAAAAGAGTCTGACCGCCAAATTCAACGGCAATAGCATCAACAGATAACATGAATATATTTACAATTTACAATTT
>CAIQOG010000344.1 GCA_903873355.1 uncultured Bacteroidales bacterium | reverse complement strand
GGCGTGCGTTCCACGTTGAAATCCATGCAGATAAAGTCTTTCAGCGCATCGCCCACTATTTCGATGTCTTCTTCCTTATAATTACCGGCACCGGCTTCGGCACCTACCAGCGTTGTGGGTACGAATAGCGGGTTCAGATTAATCATACGGCTGGCAGTAGCATCCAGCGCAATTGGGTCGGTGGAGAACAGCAGCACATTCATTGCCCGTGGCGTTCCACCGCGCGGACCGTTTCCTTCCATTGCCATTACCCCATCCATAACGTACAATCGGGGTTTGATATACGAATTCAAATCCACCAGCATCTTTGCGAAGTCAGTAGCATCGGGCAGCTTCACGTGAAATTCGCCTTTGCGCATGCCCACCACGCATCCAAACTGATTCTTTACCGCGCCCGTAAAGCGTTCGAGTCCGTGTGTCTTCATTTTGGGCAGACTTATCAGTCCATCGGCATCCAACACTCCATTGGCAACATGAAACTTCTTGTTCTGCACGCCTGCTTCATAAAACACTTCGCGTCCATCCTTAAAATCAGCCGCTTCAATGTTCAACTCTTCAGCCACATCGGCAATCCCGGCTTTTTTGGCTGCAACACCTGTAGCACCAAATCCCGGTGAATCGCCATACAGCAGCTCAGCTCCCTGCGCTGCCAACTCTTCGGCCACAGCTCTGAACACGGCAGGGTGGGTGGTAACGCACTTTTCGGGAACTTCGCCCACCAGCAGATTGACTTTCAGCAATATTTTATCACCTTTACTTACAAACGATTGTGCGCCGCCAATCAGCTCCATACCTCTGTGAACGGCTTTTTTTACTTCTTCTGCTTCGTACGAATTGCAGCGAACAACGGCTACTTTACTTTTCATTGATTACTATGTTTTATGTTTGATTTTTCAGACTCCAAATGTAAAGATTTTAATTTTCAATTCCAAATGGATATAGTTGAAAAGGTTAATATAAATTTAAAATAGTGTCATTATTTAATTTCATAACAAATATTTAACTCACACGTCATATTCTCCCCATAAGAAGTCAGTTATTACACATGGATTGATTTTAATAAATTCTACTTTTGTTTCGTAAATCAAATAAAAATAATAAAATGAAAAACAAAATCACTCTCATTTCATTGCTATGTCTGTTACTTTTTGTGCAGAATATTTTTGCGTTAGATAATAGTACTATGGTTGGTTGGGCAACCTCGTATAATAATGGACAAGGTGTTACAGGTGGAGGACCGTTCAGTTTAAATGCATCTAATGCAGTAGTAGTCAGAACTGAAACCGAATTTTATACCGCCATTGGTAAAAATGATGTTACTCCCAAGATTATCATTCTCGACGGTATCATCAATAGAGTAAAAGATGCAGATTTTATGCTTCAGGGCTTGAAAAATAAAACCATTTTCGGAATGCCCGGTGCAAAAATTGTTACTGCCAACTCCAATATCTACGGTTTTCTTTTCCGCGACTGCGAAAACATCATTGTTCGTAACATTGCATTTGAAGGCAAGGGATCAACCGACAATCAGAAAGGCGATTTAATTTGTCTGGAGAATAGTGTGGGTTTCTGGATCGACCATTGTTCGTTTACCGATGGAGGAGATGGGAATATGGATATAACCAAAGGTTCAGATCTGGTTTCTGTAACCTATTGTAAACATTTCTACACAATTCCAAGTGCTCATAATCTGGCAAGTTTAATTGGTTCGAATGACAGTGATGGCAGTACAGATACAGGTAAATTACGCTGTACTTTCGATAAAGTTTGGTGGGCCGAAGGTTGTATAGAACGTATGCCCAGAATTCGTTTTGGTATAATACATATTGTAAATAACCTTTTCGACAGCAAGATTTCTATGTATTGTGTCAGATTAGGCTATGCTGCAAATGCCTATATCGAAAAAAATAGTTTCTTAAACGTGAAACAACCGGTTGCAGGTCAGTTTGAAGATTATGATCCGCTTTCGCCTTACTGGTGTACATTTACCACCGACAACGTAACAGTTGGAACGTCGCTGGGAGATACGCAGGCAAAAATCGAAAATGACCTTTTTGGAGTATGGACAGGACAGAGCTGGGTTCCTTCTGTAGAATCAAACTATAATATGAAAAACAGCATTGTAAGTGCTGAACTTTCCGAAAAAATTATCCGTGCAGAATGTGGTCCAACTTTGAAACTGAGTACCGACGGTACTGTAGCTCCGGTTGAAGCACTTTATGTGATGGCCGATAATTCAAACCAATCGGTGATACAGGGCAACCCAATCGCTCCTGTAACTTTCAAAGCAAGTAATGCTGCTGCTGTGCTTGTTGTGGATGGAACTTTGCCTAATGGTCTTGTTCAGTCGGGTAGTGGAAATCAGATTACTATCAGCGGAACAGTCAATACCGTTGGAACTTACACTATCAAAGTAAAAGGCAGTTGTACTGTGGATGCTAAATTACTGGAAGGAGAAACCACAGCAACTATTGTAGTTTCAGATCCTAACCAGTTGGTTATGTCGGATGTAAGTATCAGCGGTGTGCCTGTAACTCTGACAAACAACGAGGGGACTGTTCAGTTCTCTAAAACGGCTGATATCTCTAAACTTAAGGTGAATTTTAAAATCCTGGAAACCATTCAATCTGATTTTGTTTCAGGTAGTACTTATGATTTCAGTCAGGGACCGTTGAAAATTAAACTAACAGCACCCGATAATTCAACTGCAACTGTAACACTTACAGTTACTAAAAACCCTAACAACAAGCTTCTTTACCTTATACAACTCAGTAAGTATACAATTTCCACAACAGATAAACTATACAATATGCTGAGCGGAAAATACGAGATTGAAAGACGCGATGCCGAAGCTGCTGCCCGTGACTTTACGTATTACAAAGATTTTGATCTGGTAGTGATGCAGGAATCGCTCGAAGGTAAAACCTGTACAGGAACGGCTGAATTATATCAGCTCCATACAGCGATAGATTTACCAATATTAAGTACCAAATCTTTTTTCTACAGTACGGGTCGATTGGGTTGGGGCACACCACAGCAAGGTGGAACAGTAAAGGATATTACCATACCCGAAGCAGTTCGCACTCATCCTATATTCGATGGAGTGACAGCAACAAATGGTGTTCTTACCGATATTTCATCACAACCCGTAACTCTGAATACAGCCTATGCCGGAACAACTCTAGGTGAAGCAGCTAACGATCAGAGTGGAAAGGGAACATCCATCCACGAGTTAAGTGCCGATCAACGCTATGGAGCAGGTAGTGGCAAGAAATCAAAATACCTCTTAATCAGTTTGATGTCAGCCAGCTTTACATCAATTACCGACAATGCGCTGAAACTGTTTGATAATGCCTGTACTTATTTGATGGCACCAGCCACCATTTCAGGTATTAATAATGTCACCACCGAAACATTGAAATACAATGGGAGTAAAGTGATGAATCCTGCCCACAAAGCATTGAAATTCTATAATACTGCAGGCTGTTTGATGTTTAGCACCAACAATGATATTGAAATGACAAATTACAGTAAAGGGATTTATATTGTCAGATCGACAGATGGAGAAATAATGAAGTTGATGAAATAATTCATATCAGTACTAATTTGCAAACAGGCAGAATCAATATCATTTGATTCTGCCTGTTTGTATTAAATAGGTATGGTTTAATACTTACTCAAAGTTTGCTGCACATCAATAGGGAAAGCAAATCATCGTATTTATTAGCTCACTGTAAGCATACGACACGTATCTCACCATAGTGATATAAACGGATATCTGCGCTTGAAGCTGCTCCGGATGATTTTTGATAATTTAATTAAAAATATTTGAAAGAATTATTGCCGATGTTAAATAGGTTTTTTATCTTTGGGGGCGAAAAGAAATAACTATTGCAGATATTCCAATTATAATGGGTATATGCACAATGGGATTAATAAATATATAGTGAATATATTTACAGTTGAATATATATTTGTGTAAGTTCAACTCTAAAAACATAACAATATAAAAAACAAGCTATTATCAATAAGTATTTAAATAATGAAGAAAAAATTTTATTTTTTTGCGTTTTGTTTTGTATTCAATCTTTTTTCTGGATGCAAAAATGAAGTTTCAGTTGAACTTCCAATTATTACAACAACAAAAGTTACTTCTATAACAACTACAACTGCTACAAGTGGTGGTAACATTATTTCAGATGGTGGTTCAAGTTTACTGTCCCATGGCGTTTGTTGGAGTACCAAAGCTAATCCTACTATTAATGACTCAAAAACTACAGATAATAATGGAGTTGGTTTATTCTCAAGTTTAATTACTGGTCTAAAAGACGGTACAACTTATTTTGTAAGGGCTTATGCAACCAACAGTAAAGGAACAGCTTATGGAAATGAAGTGAGTTTTACTACTCCATGCACTTATCCAACCATAATTAGTCAATCTACCAACGCACAAACCCAATGTATCAATAGTTCCTTCACCCCAATTTCAATAACCGCATTTGGCAACAATCTAAT
>CAIQOG010000343.1 GCA_903873355.1 uncultured Bacteroidales bacterium | reverse complement strand
CATATTATAGAAAAGTATTTTCAATAGTATAAACAGAACAGATATTCCGACTTATATATAGAAATAGTATAACCAAAATCATAAATAAATGATACAACAACGTCTTGAAAGAATGCTTGCTAAGCGATGCACACTGCTTGGAGTAGGGCCAATGAGCGTCAACTGTGTGGATGCCACAATTGAATTGGCAAATGATTACGATGTTTTACTGATGTTGATTGCAAGTCGAAGGCAAATAGATTCTCAAGCATTCGGAGGAGGATATGTCAATAATTGGACAACAGAGAAATTTGCTGATTATGTAATTGAGCACGATAAAAAAGGAAAGGTTTTACTTGCAAGAGATCATGGCGGTCCATGGCAAAATACTAAGGAAGTTGAAAAGAATTTAAGTTTGCGACAGGCAATGGCGTCTGCAAAAGCATCCTATGCTGCTGACTTGGATGCTGGTTTTCAAATCTTACATATTGATCCAAGTGTTGATATTCATGGACAACCTAATACAGATGAGGTTCTAGATCGCATCTTTGAATTGTATGAATATTGCTGGGACTATGCCCAACGGTTAGGGCAAGAAGTAGTATTTGAAATTGGCACAGAAGAGCAGACGGGGAGCACAAATAAGCAAGAAGAACTTGAATACACACTTAATGCGATGCAGGTTTTCTGTAAACGGAATAAAATGAATTTTCCTTTATTTGTAGTCATGCAAACTGGCACTAGAGTGATGGAAACCAGGAATGTTGGGTCGTACGATTTACATATTCGGGTAGCTGAAGAGATACCTCCAGAGATTCAAATCCCTAAAATGGTTGAACTTTGTAACCGTTATGGCATCTACATGAAGGCGCACAATACTGATTATCTTTCTAACGATGCGATAAAATGGTATCCACGCTTGGGAATTCATGCTGCCAATGTGGCTCCTGAATACGGTGTTGCTGAAACTAAAGCTTTGGTTTCCGTATTGGAAAATAACAACATCTTCAATTTAGCCGAGCGATTTCTTCAAATTTCTTACGACTCTGGAAAATGGAAGAAGTGGATGATTAAAGATACCTCTGCAACTGATCGTGATAGAAGTATTATCGCAGGTCACTATGTTTTTGCTAAGCCTGAATGCGTTGAATTGCTGGCTGAAGCCACAATTAAATTACAAAGTAAAGGAATTGACCTGAACCAACATTTAAAAGAACAGGTTAAAGCAAGCATCTTTCGATATCTTCAAAACTTTAGACTAATTAAGCCATGAAAAAACGTATAGCAACTCTTATTCTCAATCGTAATCTTAAAGACGCCACAGACAAGCTTGTGGAACATCTTAAAAAGTTTGATGGTGATCTTACTGATATTTTTGTAATCGAAGCAGGATCTGATAACGACCGTCTTTCAAGTTATTGCACCTGGCATGCAAATTGGCCAGATGCCATTAATCATGGTTTGCGCTATTCAAGAGGAATGAATTATGGACTAAGTCAAATGTGGTTAGATGGTAATTTTAAAAAATATGATGCCTTCTTTTTACTTACAAATGATACAGAGTTTGGGCAAGAACAAACATTATCCCCATTATTGAAGATTCTAGATCAAAATAGTTCAATCGGGATTCTTTCACCTTGTTCTAAGTCTTGGGGCGAGAAATTGCTGCTCGAACACCAACCTACAAAATTCTTCTGGTTTATTCACAATTCTGCTTATCTCTTACGACGGGAGTTTATTGAGAATATTAGCAATGAAGAACAACCTGACTTCATGAATTTTTTGTTTGATGGTACAAATTTCAGGGGATATGGAAGCGAAAGCGAACTGATTGCAAAAGCGTATGCCAATGATTGGTCTGCTGCTATCACCAAAGAGGTTTGGGTAGAAGAAAATGAGAACCATCTACTCAATCATGCAGATATTATAAAGACAGAAAGTTATAGCGAGAATTTAAAACTATACATAGAAGAAGGTCAGCGTTGGATGAAGACGAAATATGGATTTAACAGTCGTTGGTCTATGCAGCAATATGTGAAATCGTTTTACGATAGATTTTTTGAATTTCATCCAGAACATGAAAAATATAAAATATAAAAAACTAAATTATGAAAGTTATTGAAAAACCTTGGGGTAAAGAAGAGGTCATTGAAATAAACGACCGTTATATGATGAAAAAACTTACCATGTGGAAAGGGCATCGCTGTAGTTTGCAATATCACAAAATTAAGTGTGAAACGATTTACGTTCTCAGTGGTCAGCTTCGCATTTATTATGGTCCTACTCAGGAGACCTTAGAATCACGGATATTTTGTTCCGGCGAAACAATAACAATAATTCCCGGAGTTGTGCATCGCATGGAGGGAGTTGAAGATAGTGTCTATCTTGAGGCCAGTACTCCTGAAATGGAGGATGTTGTTCGTTTAGTTGACGATTATCAAAGAACCACGGAATGAGTTATAGGGTATTAATACCAACAGCCGGAACGGGGTCAAGATTAGGGCGATTAACACAGTTTGTTAATAAGTCACTTGTGAGTATTGCAAATCGGCCAACGATCTCACATGTTATCGAACAGTTTCCTTATGATGTTGAGTTTGTTATTGCTCTTGGGCATAAAGGACATTTGGTAAAAGAGTTTTTGAATTTGGCTTATCCAGATCGTATTTTTTTCTTTGCAGAAGTTAATCCGTTTGAAGGTTCCGGATCTGGTCTTGGATTGAGCGTTCTTTCTTGCAAAGAATACCTTCAACAACCCTTCGTTTTTATCTCATGCGATACATTGGTACAAGAGCCAATCCCAGCATTGGATCAAAATTGGATGGGATATGCCGAACTTAAAAGCATAGCACAATACCGAACATTGGAAATCCAGTCCGACCAGGTTAAATCCATTAACGAAAAGGGAATAGGGAACTTCGAAACGTGTAAACCATATATTGGTCTGGCAGGCATACGTGATTATAAAGCTTTCTGGGAAGCAATGGAAGATGGCGGCAATGAAGCTATTGACGTTGGCGAATCCCACGGTATGCGCAATTTAATAAAACAAGGGGTGCAATCGCACTGCTTTACCTGGTACGATACCGGTAATCTAGAAACACTTGCTCAAACCCGCGAAGCATACAGGGAACCCAATGAACCAAACATTTTAGAAAAAGCAAACGAAGCAATCTGGTTTGTAAATGATCAGGTTATTAAGTTTTCGGACGATAAAAAATTTATAGCTAATCGCGTTAAACGCGCAAAAGAGATTGGTGAATTTGTACCTGAAGTTACTGCGGCAGCACCAAATATGTACAGATATGCCAAAGCAAAAGGGGAAATATTGTCTAAGGTTATTACGATACCGCTGTTTGAGCAGCTCCTTCAACATTCCAGATTGTTTTGGAAACCCCAGACTTTAAATGAATCCGAAAAGCAAGATTTTCGATCTGCCTGTATGCGTTTTTATAAAGATAAGACAGAAGAAAGAGTCGAACTATTTTATAAAAATTTTGGGAAGCAGGATGGTACCGAAATAATCAATGGATTAAAAGTCCCTGAACTTCGAATGTTACTTGACTCTGTAGATTGGGATTGGCTCGCCGATGGTTTGCCCGGGCGTTTCCATGGCGACTTTCATTTCGAGAATATTCTCTATTCACAATCCAATCAAAATTTTACATTTCTGGATTGGAGACAAGAATTCGGTGGATCTTTGACAACAGGAGACATTTATTATGACTTTGCCAAACTACTTCATGGACTTATTATTTGTCATGAATTGATTGCTGAAGATCATTACCAAGTTAATTGGCAAACTGATAAAATCAGTTTTGATTTTCATCGTAAGCAAATACTGGTAGAGTGTGAACAATATTTCGCTGATTGGATTACCACAAATGGGTATGACAAGAAAAAAGTCTGGACATTAACAGCTTTGGTTTATTTGAACATAGCTGCATTGCACCATTATCCATATAGTCTATTGCTTTTTGCACTTGGCAAAACTATGTTATACAACATTCAGAAAAACAATTATGCAATTTAAGTATCGTCAAAAAAGTATAATTACAGGTAAAAATAACCTGGAATTTCTTTACGAATTAAAATCTTTCCCGACATTTATAGGTTGTACATCAAAGCCAAGCATTGACGATGTATTCGCAGATATGACATGGATGATCTGTAAGGATTCAGGAATGATTCAGCTAGACAAATTATTGCCTCAGGAGCTAATATATTCAGAATATCATTCGGAAGCTCTTGGGGCAACCTGGCAAACTCATCATGAAGAATTATCGAAGTTTATAAAGAAGTATTATTCAGGAGATGTCTTAGAAATTGGTGGGTCGAACGGAACCTTAGCAAAAATATTTCAAGCTGAAAACAAAACAGAATCTTCATGGACCATTGTTGAGCCCAATCCTTCATTCGAAGGAGATAAGAAAATAAAAGTTATTAAAGCTTTTTTTGATGAAACAATTAAGATACCTAATTTAGGAACAGTTGTGCATTCTCATGTTTTAGAACATCTATTTGATCCAAATATTTTACTACAGCATATTAATAAAATACTTCCTGATAATGGCTTCCATATTTTCTCAATACCAAACCTGTATCAATATTTAAAAAATAAATAT
>CAIQOG010000342.1 GCA_903873355.1 uncultured Bacteroidales bacterium | reverse complement strand
GGGAACAGGCTTTGTAAAAGGTTTGAAAGCACCTATGCCATGGTCGAATCTGATGGTGACCGGTGGTGTGAAACCCGAAGAAGCAAATCTGAAAAGCTGGTTTGATGCAGGTGTTACCTGTGTGGGTATGGGCTCAAATCTTTTCCCTGCCGACATGATGAAAGCCGGTGACTGGGCAGGAATCAGCAAACTTTGCAGCGATACTTTAGCTATTATTAAAAATGTAAGAAAATAATTTATCATTAACCATTAATCATTAACCATTAATCACTAACCATTAATAAAATATTTTATGTCAAAATCCACAGCAGAAAAAATGACCGGTTACCGTTGGACCATCGTCAGTTTACTTCTTTTCTCCACAACGATTAATTACATGGACAGAAATGTAATCGGATATCTGAAAGATTACTTTTGTTCAACTGATGGTTTTGGTTGGTCATCTACTGATTTTTCAATCTTAACTTCTGTATTTACAGCATTTTATGCAGGTTTCACTTTGTTTGCCGGATTTATTATCGACAAAATTGGAACAAAAATCGGATTAGCTGCTTCACTTATCATATGGTCGTTGGCCGGTATGGCAAGTGCATTTGTTGGAAAAAGTCTTTTTGGTCAGATTGCAGCCAGAGGTATTTTCGGCGCAGGTGAATCAGGAAACTTCCCGGCATCTATTAAAACTGTAGCCGAATGGTTTCCTAAGAAAGAACGTGCATTAGCAACCGGTATTTTCAATTCCGGATCTAACATTGGTGCAATGATTTGCGCGTTAATTATTCCTGTTATTTTAGCAGCATGGAATCCTAACGAAGGAAACGGACTGTTTCTCGGTATTTTCCACGGATGGCAAATGGCATTTATTATCACGGGTTTAGTAGGTTTCTTGTGGTTGTTTTTCTGGAGTAAATTGTATAACACGCCTAAATTCATGTTGGGAAAAGGCAAAATCAATCAGGCTGAATACGATTATATTCATGCCGATGATGAAGCCGTTCCTGTAGTTGACCCTGCTGCACCAGTTGTAAAAGTTCCCTGGTATAAAATGCTTACATACAAGCAAACCTGGGCATTTGTAGCCGGGAAATTTATGACCGATGGTATCTGGTGGTTCTTACTGTTTTGGTTACCAACTTACATCAAACAGCAATTCTGCGTGGGCATGAGTCCGGTTGAAACCAAGCATACCGTTATGATTTCAACTTTTATCGTGTATGGTATAGCCATTATCGGTTCGGTTTATGGTGGCTCAATTCCTATGACCTTTATGAATAAAGGCTGGCAAACTTACAGAGCCCGTATGACGGCTTTATTAATGATAGCCTTTGCTCCTCTTTTGTTAGTGAGTACACAGTGGGTTGCTGCAGGATATGGTATTGTAGCTGCTGTAGCCATTATCAGTATTGCCGGAGCTGCACATCAGGCATGGTCGGCTAACCTGTTTACTACCGTTTCGGATATGTTTCCTAAAAAGGCTGTTGGTTCAGTTACCGGTATCGGTGCTGCTGCCGGAGGTTTAGGCGGTGTGCTTGTTCAACTCCTTGCCGGAGGTCTGGAAGATAAATACCGCATCATGGGTATTATGCAAGCCAGTAAAGATGGCTTAATAAAAGCTACACAAGCTATTCCACTTGAAAAAGTAAAAATTGACAACCTGAAAGAAGTGATGGTTGATCCGACAAATACCGCCATGTTTGAACAGGCCAGACACCTTATTTCTACGAATGTATCTGTGGCTTATGGCATTATGTTCACAACCTGTGCGTTGGCATATCTTATTGCCTGGTCTATTATGAAAGTGTTAGTTCCAAAACATACTGTAATTACCGATTTATAATAGTTTGATAGTTTGATTAAATCGAGTAAGAGTCCCGACCGTTCTTCGTGTCGGGACTTTTTTTATAATCTTGTATCCAAAAAAGGATATTTTCTTTTTAAATCGGCCAGTTTTTGATTGATATGCAATTGGAATTTTCGGTATTCTTCCGACTCGGGGAAAAGCGGTCGATGAGCCAGATCAGCCGATAATTGTTCAATTTCCTTACAAGTGGCAGTAGTAGTGGAATCGAAATAAGTATCCGAAAATCGTTTCCAAATATACTCAATCGCCACATCCGACGGATGAAGCATATCGGAAGCATAAAAGCGGTAATCGCGCAGTTCGTCCATCTGAATTTCGTACGCTGGAAAATAGCCGACATTCGGAAATTGGTTCTGTAGCGCTTCAATAGCAAGAAGTAAAATGCTTTTATTCAAATTATTCTCGTGCGCTCCGTCTTTCCAGTGTCGTATCGGACTGACGCTAAAGATTAGTTTTAAGTCAGGCAGTTTATCAATTAATTCGTTTATTAGTTTTGAGTATTCAGTAACTATCTCATCCACGGTAAGCCTTCGCCTGGTAAAATTATCAGCCGGTAATTTGTGACAATTGGATACCACACTCCCACTCTCTTTATCTTCGAAAACCCAGGCAGTACCAAAAGTAATCAATAAATAATTAGTCTTTTGAAGTGTATTAGCCGCCTTTTGAAAACGTACATTAATATTTTCAAGACATTGTACAGAAGTTGTAGCTGAAAACAAACTGCTATGCGAAAAACTTTGCCACAAACCCCTGTTTTCAAATAAATCAGTTGTTTTAAATGGTTTATTTTTCAATAAAAGCCGGATACTATTGCTTATCGAAATCGGGTTGTAAAGAACACCAAAAGGGTTTATATCCGTTTCGAAATACACTTGTTGCAATTTCCGACCAATGTTTTCTGCAAAACATGAACCCAGCGTCATTATACTATCTTCGTAAGTAATTTTCAGGTCGCTGGACGGAATTTCTACCTTTGTTTGGAAGTTCATACTTGTGTTTTTTTTGTCAAAGGACAAAAGTAAGCATTTATAATAAAATATAATGATTATCCGCAAAGTATGCAGAGCAGTATTAAATTATTTGATTTTGAAAAAGAAGGGTGTAGCCCTGAAATCTTCGTAGAATAATATAAAATTTGGAAATTGAGGGGCATAGCCCTGAAATCCAGAATTTAAGATGTCAGGGCTAAAGCCCCTTTGTTCGTATCATTTCATTATGCTACGAAGATTTCCGGGCTACGCCCCTAAATAACAGCTCAATAAAACATAAAATACAGATAATTATATAAATAATGCATTAATTGCGAATACTCATTTAAATAAAATGTTATCCGGCAAAACGGAGTTAGTAAATTTCAATCGTTTTTTTTATATTTGCAAAAAGAATTCAGAGTCAAAATATAATTCAAAACAAAAAATGATTCGTATGCAAAAAACACTTTTTTATTTAATCAATCTTACATTGTTGTTGAGCTCATGTTCAGCACGCATCAGCACTTCCATTCAGAAAACTTACCCTCCGGTTGATCAGTCGCAGGAAATACAAGTTTTGTTATCATTGCGCGATGTACCACCAACAGCAGAGTTACTGGGAAAAGTAGATGTGGGCGATAGCGGTTTTACAACTAATTGCAGTTACGACACAGTATTAAATGCGGCAAAGGCAGAAGCGCGAAAAATAGGAGGAAACATGATCTGCATTATTAATCATCTTACACCTGATTTCTATAGTTCCTGCCACCGGATTTCGACCAATATTTATAAATCTGATTTTCCACGCGAAAAATTTATCATTTCAAGCTTAGCTCCAAAACCCGATAATATTCAGGCTCAAACTCAAGCAGTAGCTAAAGACACCATTGAAATAATAAAAAAGCCAATGGGTTATCAATACAAATACAAGGGAGAAATGCTGTCGCTTAGCCAGTTGGGCACCTTCTTAGAAAAGAACAATCTATCGACCGAACTCTACAAATCTGCAAAAGGCACATCTGGCTTTTTGAATGTATTGGGTTTTGCAGGTGGTTTTTGCATTGGATACGGACTTGGACCGCTTTTGTATGGCAGACAACCAAACTTAGCTCTTGCCGGGATTGGTGCAGGAATTATTGTTGTTTCATTACCAATCCTAAGTTCTGCAGAAAACAAGCTAAAAAGAGCGGTTGACATATACAATTCAGGCAATTCACAGTCGATGTATGCCCCTTTAAAATACGAAATGAATTTGGCTCTGGTACCGAATGGTGTGGGTGTAGTGATTAAATTTGAGTAAAGAATACAATAAATTATGAAAACATTTGCTTTGTCGGTAATCTTCCTGGTTACTTCATTATCAGCATTTAGCGAAGATTCAATAAAATCGGTTTCAGGAAAAATTGATTCCACTTTAATGCTTGTCAAATCTGATTTACCAACTGATTATATACTCCTTGATTACGATATTTCTTACGACATTAAGGCCTCCTCGCTGTATAATAAGATTGAATTGTATTCAAAATTTTTGAAAATCAAAGTACTCGAAAAGAAATGTCAGTCGATAAAATCACCAAATGAGAAGGGAACTGTTTACTTTTTTCTATTCAACGAGTCGGTTGATAAAGCAAAAATATTTGCTCAGGATTATATTTGGGAAGCGAAGCATCCAAACAATGAACACCCCGACGAAATCATTGTAAAAGGCAATACCCTCATCGTATTGAGTTTCTCTAAAAATAGCATTATTAAGGATTTAGTCAAACTGAAAATTCAGGGAAATTAAAACAAAAATACTTTTGTTTAGTAGTGAATTTAAAATGCCCCCGCTGGTGCAGTTCTACAACCTGTGACAATAAAAATAAAAGAAGCAGGGGTTAAACCCGTTAGTGAGGGACGACATTCCTGCATTAAATTGATACTTAATTTTCAGTCGGTTTTTTATGTTTATTAAAAAATAGTTTTTATATTTGCAAGAAGAAAAAACTAACATTAGAACGACTCCTAAAGCTGAAATATGGGCAGTTAATTACACATACACATCTATATTGGAATATTATAAAAAAACATGAAAAAAACATTTAAAGTACTTGGGATTATCGTATTAGTTTTTGTAATTATTGGTGGAATAATTTCCTACAACATTTCAAAAAAAATGGAGAAAGTCAAACTCGCTGAAGACAATTCTAAATTTATAATTGAGAATCTTGACAAGGAAATTGTTTATAAAGAATTTCCAAAAAAAAACTTCCCAAACCAAACACAATTAAGACAAAGCTTAGAAGGAATCAAACTTAACTGTGATTGGAGAAACAGAAAAGGAAAATTTGTTGATTTTTGTACTATGAAGGCTATTGGTGGAGCTGATCAAATCGCTTATATTTATGAATACTATCTAAAATGTGACAGCTTAAGGTTTATATTAATATACGACATAGATAAAGACAAACCTGAACTGTCAAGACTCAACATTGAACCAATT
>CAIQOG010000341.1 GCA_903873355.1 uncultured Bacteroidales bacterium | reverse complement strand
GTATATCTGACACGTAGAAAATGGCCTGTCTCACTTTTATTTGCCTTAAAATTTGGGAGCAGCTATCGTTTCCATTAATTTAGCAACTTGAAAAGAGTACGTTTATTGTACTTACAAAATTTATTATGTTCAACTCTCTAAAAAATTATTATTATGAAAAGGTTTAATTTTTCAACTTTACTTGTTGTGGTTTTTTGTTTATTTGCGAATCAGGTATTCTCAGCTATTATTCTAAAAAAAGACGATCCGGGCACAGGAACAATTCCAGGTCCGGCTCCAACCAAATCAATTACGTTTAAGTCATCTGCTTCTATTCCGGTTATGGCAGATATTATTGGTTCAGAATTAATTGTTGACTTTACTTCTGCTTTAGGTACTGCTTCTGTATCAGTAGTAGATGAAACAGGAAATGTGGTTTATCAAACTATTGTTGACACTTACAGTGCTTCTGAAGTGGTAATACCAGTTGATGAATTGAGTAGTGGTAAATACGCGTTGAAGATTTCATACGCTAGCACAAGGCTTACAGGAGATTTTGAGCTGTAGCTAAATGTATTACGGAGCGACTCTAAAATCGCTCCGTAATTTTTTTGAATTATTATCATTGCATTTAAAAATATTATGAAACGACCATGAAACAGGCGGTTATGCCTGCCTATTAAATTGCTTGGCTACACGGAAAGTACATGTTCGTAACAAATCTTTTTTCAATGAATCGAAACTCCATGCGACAACTAACATAATTAAAAAATTAACGCATAATACAAGCGTTTAAACAGAGGTTTAAACCCGCTTGGCTTGCCAAGAAAGTTCATGATTATGCGAGTTCGATGTGTCCTAAAAAAAATAAAAAAATAATCGCATGAAAACAATAAAGGCCAAATTAAAAAAAAACCCTTTATCTATAGACCAAAGTGATTATTATGCGCAAATAATAATAAATGGAAAATATGGTATATCAGAAATTTTCGACACACTAATTACTGAAAATTCAACTGTAAATAAAGAAGTTGCATTAGAAATTATTAATGCGTTTAATGAAAAGGTAGTGGAATTGTTAGCAACAGGTTATGAAGTAAATACCGGATTGCAAACAATGAGTCCAATAATTAAGGGTTCAATAAAAAATAAAAAATGGAAATCGAGTATCAATAGAATCGATGTTAGTATTACCAATGAGGCTATTTTAACCAATACTTTATTAGAAACTAAAATAGAAATGATGGATGAAAAGAATGATGAATATGATTTAATTGACCAAAAAAAATCAACAACAATAAAAAAGACTTTAGACGACAATAATTTAGAGTTGAATTCAAAGGACAATAAATCAGAAGAAGAGCCACCTCTCGGAAATGCTTTTAGAAAGTGGCTTTGGAATTTATAATAAACTACAAATCAGAGAGAACATAAGAAATTTTGATTTGCCACAGGTTAGTTATAAGCTGACAGTGGGAAGGTACATCCGTTCGTGAGAATAGATGTATTCTTTGTAATCTTAATTAATACTTATGACAAAACAAGAACAGGTTTCCTAAATTAGGAAACCTGTTCTTACTATTTATACCAAAAGTTTTTCTTGATCAGTATAATTCTCTTATTACAATTGTGGACCTGATGGAATCAACGCAATTGCAGCATCATTGTCGCAGTATTGTTCAAAGTTTTTGATGTATTTAGCAGCAAGCGATTTGGCTTTGGTTTCCCATTCTGCAACATCAGCATAAGTATCGCGAGGATCAAGAATACCAGCATCAACATTGTTCAAAGTTTTTGGAGCAACCAGATTCAAAATTGGAATTTGAATTGTTTCAACGTTTTCAATTGAACCATCGATAATTGCATCGATAATTGCACGGGTATTTTTCAACGAAATACGTTTTCCTGTTCCGTTCCAACCGGTGTTTACCAAATATACTTTTGCATTGTGTTCTTTAGCTTTTCCAATCAATGTTTTTGCATACATAGTTGGGTGCAAAGTAAGAAAAGCCTCACCAAATGCCGGAGAGAAAGAAGGAACCGGTTCTGTAATACCACGTTCTGTTCCGGCTAATTTTGATGTAAAGCCTGAAAGGAAGTGATATTGAGCTGATTGTTCGTCCAAAATAGATACCGGAGGTAATACACCAAATGCATCAGCCGACAAGTATATGATTTTAGAAGCGTGTCCTGCACGTGAAGGAGAAACAATTTTGTTGATATGATATATTGGGTAAGAAACACGCGTATTTTCTGTTTTAGAAGCAGCTGCAGTGTAATCAGGCGTACCATCTGCATTCACAGTTACGTTTTCCAACAAAGCATCGCGACGGATAGCTCTCCAGATGTCCGGTTCTTTATCTTTTTCCAAATCAATTACTTTAGCATAGCAACCGCCCTCATAGTTAAATACACCCTGATCATCCCAGCCGTGCTCATCGTCACCAATTAAGTAACGTTTTGGATCGGCCGACAAGGTAGTTTTACCTGTTCCTGACAAACCAAAGAAGATAGCAACATCACCATCTTTACCCACGTTAGCAGAACAGTGCATAGAAGCGATACCACGTAATGGCAAATAATAGTTTTGCAAAGCAAAAATACCTTTTTTCATTTCGCCACCATACCATGTACCACCAATAACCTGCATTTTAGTTGTCAGATTGAACAATGTAAATACTTCAGAGTTTAAGCCTTGTTCTTTCCAGTTAGGATTAGTTGTTTTTGAACCGTTCAAACATACGAAATCAGGTTCACCGTAGTTCGCCAGTTCGTAGTGAGAAGGGCGGATAAACATGTTAGTAACAAAGTGAGCCTGCCATGCTACTTCCATAATGAAACGTACTTTCAAACGTGTATCTTCGTTAGTTCCGCAGTATGTATCAACCACATATAACTTTTTAGCTGTAGAAAGCTGTTTGGTAACGAGGTTTTTGCAGTGTTCAAATACTTCAGGAGTTGTTGGGCGGTTGATTGTGCCATCCCACCAAAGGTGTTCATCTGTTACTGCATCTTTTACGAAAAATTTGTCTTTAGGTGAACGACCGGTGAATTTACCTGTATCAACTGATACTGCACCTGAAGTTGTTACTACTCCTTTTTCAAAACCCTGGTTAGCAGGATCAATCTCTGCCTGAAACAATTCTTCGTAAGTTGGGTTGTGAACGATCTCGATTTGACCCGAAATACCATACTTTGATAAATCTAAATTTGCCATTTTTTAATAATTAAATGAAGTTATTTTGTTTTTTCTATCTCCTGAATTAATAAGTCGTTTTTTTGACGGCACAAAAGTACTACTTTATTTTTTAATAAGAAAGGAATTAAAGAAATATTTCTTTATTCCTGTATATTCTTTCAATTATACAATATATATACAGTCCATAAGACTGAAAAACTGCTAATAAATAAAGAATTCTAATCGTTTTTAGAAGTGTTGAGTTGTTTTAAAACGCCAAAAGTAGTGAATATTATTCTTAAAACAAAATAATCGTGAAAAATATTTGAAAAGAACCAATAGTGTATATATATACATAAGTAACTTTAAAAATTAGTACTTTTATATCGTTTTCACTGATTTTCAATAAAAATTCCCCTTATAATCCGTGTGATTATAAGGGGAAATTATTCTTTGTGACCCCGATAGGATTCTAACCTATAACCTTCTGATCCGTAGTCAGATACTCTATACAGTTGAGCTACGGGGCCATTTTTGCTTAAAGCGAGTGCAAAGATACGCCAATTTTTCTTTTCTGCAAAGCAAAACAACAAAAAAGTTAGTTTTCCACACGAGCTTTACACTTCACTCAACCCCACAACCTTTATCTCTAAACTGTTCCTCAGGCAATTACAAAATCAAGCTGTTTCTTGTCCAGATTGGCTCTTGCAACTTTCACAGTAATTTCATCACCAAGCTGATATCTACGGTGATATCGGCGACCCACCAGGCAATAATTTTTATCATCGAAGGTATAATAATCATCGTCCAGATCGCGAATAGGAACCATACCTTCACATTTGTTAGCTACCAGTTCCACGTAGATACCCCATTCGGTAACACCTGAAATAACTCCATCGAAAGTCTGTCCGATATGTTCGCTCATAAATTCGACCTGCTTGTATTTGATGGAAGCACGTTCTGCATTAGATGCCAGTTGCTCCATATCGCTGCTATGCTTACAGTAGTCCTCGTATTCGTGTGCACTGACGCTACGACCACCTTCGGCATATTTTTCGAGCAAGCGGTGAACCATCATATCGGGATAGCGGCGAATAGGCGAAGTGAAGTGAGTATAAAAATCGAAAGCAAGTCCGTAATGTCCCATATTGTCGGTTGAATAAATAGCTTTAGCCATGGAACGAACAGCCAGAGTTTCAATCAGGTTTTGTTCTTTTTTACCCTGAACTTCATCCAGCAAATGATTGATTGCACTCGAAACAGACGTGTTTTTGCCTGAAGTTTTCAGGTTGTAGCCAAAACGTTTGATAAATACCGCAAAATTTTGCAGCTTATCTGGGTTTGGTACGTCGTGAATACGATACACAAAAGTTTTAGCTTTTTGACCTTTTCCGGGTTTACCAATATGTGTAGCCACTGTTTTATTGGCCAGCAACATAAATTCCTCTATCAGTTTGTTGGAGTCTTTCTGCTCCTTGAAAAATACAAACCGGTTTCCCTTTTTCGTCAATTTCGAAGCGTACTTCAACACGATCAAAAGCAATGGCACCACTATCGAAACGTTTCTGACGGAGGATTTTTGCCAGTCGGTCAAGGGTCAGAATTTCGTCGCGATAATCACCTTCGCCGGTTTCTATCACTGCCTGAGCTTCCTCGTAAGTGAAGCGGCGATTGCTGCAAGTTACCGTTTTGGCAATCTCGTAATGTTGTATTTCAGCCTTGTCGTTTAGTTGAAAAATAACGGAATAAGTCAGCTTTTCTTCGTTTGGACGGAGAGAGCAAATACCATTAGATAAATGTTCAGGCAGCATAGGAATCGTTCTGTCGACCAGATAAACTGAAGTGGCACGATTGAGTGCCTCCTGCTCGATAATGCTGTCAGGGCGTACGTAATACGTCACATCGGCTATATGAACACCCACTTCCCATAGTCCATTGTTTAGTTTTCGGAGCGAAAGCGCATCGTCAAAGTCTTTGGCATCGCGCGGGTCGATGGTAAAAGTAACCACATCCCGCATATCGATGCGTTTTGCAATTTCAGCCGGTGTTATACCGGCATCAATTTTATCGGCAGCAGCTTCCACTTCAGCCGGATATTTGTATGGCAACCCAAATTCAGCGAGTATGGCGTGCATTTCAGTATTATTATCGCCTTTATCGCCCAACACATCAATTACTTCGCCAACAGGATTTTTTAGGTTTGGTTCCCATTCCAGTAATTTTACAACCGCTTTTTGTCCGTTTTTACCTCCGTTCAGTTTACTTTTAGGGATGAAGATATCGTTTGTAAGTACCTTATTATCAGAAATGAGAAATGCAAAATTTTCCGAAACTTCCAGAATACCAACAAAGGTATCTTTGGCACGTTTGGTGATTTCTACCACTTCTCCTTCCAGCATTTGTCCCTTGCGATGGGCATACAGAAATACTTTTACACGGTCGTTCAGAAACGCATGATTTGTTTTCCGCTCAGGGATAAATACAGGTTCGCCTCCATCGTCTGGAATCAGGTAAGTTTTCACACCCTGACGGTCGATAACGCCTTCGATGTATCCACCACGTGAATTGACTTTGAACTTTCCGCGGGAAATCTCTACCAGAAAATCTTCATCCAACAATTCGTACAACAACTGATTGATAAAAACCCGTTGTGATTCTGATTTGATTTCGAGCAAAGTGGATATTTGCTTGTAATTGAATGTTTTCTCGGCATTCTCGTTGAACACATTGATGATATTTCGTACCAGTTCTTTTTTATTCATTTTGGTACTTCCACCTGATTTTTTGCGTTTTCTGGACATGGGATTCTAGTTAAAGATTGGGAAGTTTATAAAGTGAAAAGTTCATAAAGTTATAATGCAAGACTTCATAAACTTTATGCTTTGAAACTTTACAAACTCATTCACAAAGATACAACAAACCATTGATATGATTAGTTTCAATTTAATTAAGGTTGTTCATTTTTTATTATCAACAAAATATTTGTACTTTCGCAAACCAATAAATTCTATTTGATGCCAAAGAAAATTGCATTCATAATTAACCCGATTTCCGGAACCGAAAGAAAAGCTGATCTCCCCGGTTTGATAAAAGCCGGATTAGACCAAAGCTTTGAATCACCGGAGGTTGTTTTCACGAAGTATCGTGGACATGGAACTGAATTGGCAAAAGACTTTGTAGAGAAGGGTTTTCATATTGTAGTGGCTGTAGGTGGCGATGGGACAGTAAATGAAGTTGCCCGTTCGCTGATACATACCGATTCTTCACTGGGTATTATTCCAATCGGATCGGGAAATGGTCTGGCGCGGCATTTAGGCATTCCTATGAGTTTGCGAAAAGCCATTCTGCAATTAAATCATTCTGAACCGATTCTAATGGATTATGGATTAGTCAATGAACGTCCGTTTTTTTGCACTTGTGGAACCGGTTTCGACGCATATGTTAGCACTGAATTTGCGAAGGGTCATAAACGGGGCATAATGAGTTATCTCGAAAAAATTCTCACCGGCTATTTTAGTTATAAATCGCAAAACTATCATTTATTGGGTGAAGGCATTGATTTGAATGCTAAAGCTTTTGTATTGACATTTGCAAACGCCTCACAATGGGGAAATAATGCGTACATTGCACCACAGGCAAGTGTTCAGGATGGTCAAATCGACATTTCCATTATGAGTAATTTTCCGGTAATTGCTATACCAACACTGGCATTGAATCTTTTTGCAAAGAATATCGACAAAGATTTGTTTATGACTTCATTGCGCGCCAAATCAATCGTACTTCAACGCGAAGAATCAGGACCATTTCACTACGATGGCGAACCTTACGAAGAAGGAAAAGAAATTCATATCCAAACGGTGGCCGACGGATTAAAAGTATTGGTAAAGAAGCGGTATTGAAATTTAGATTAATAAAACAAGCAGGTGATATTCCTAATAATAGAAATATCGCCTGCTTGTTTTATCAGAGAATTATCCAATCTATTTTACGGATAATTTCTTCGTTTGTCTGATAGTAGCTGTTTCCAGTGTATAGAAGTAGACACCGCTGGTCAGATTTTGACGATTCAGTTTTACTTCATAGCTTCCTGCGTGTTTGAAATCATTTTCCAATGTTACAACTGTTGCTCCCAACAGATTTGTAACTTTGAGAGTAACCATACCGGCATTAGGAACAGTATATTGAATAATTGTTGAAGTTTCCAACGGATTCGGACTGTTTTGACCTAATAAACTTACAGCATCTGCTCCGATACTTTCTACTTTTGTATGATTTGGAGCTACATAAGCAGCGGGCATCCAATCACAGGCAAAAGCAGAATTTGTGGTGTGCGCAAAAATGTTGCTGATCGTGAAATTAAGTGCCTGAGCATCTGTCAGCTGAAGTCCGGGATAATCAACATTGGTTGAACGACTGCCAAATGCTGAACCTGCACCTGTACATTTATACTCATAAAATTTAGGACTTAACGCTGTTGTCATGGCTGTCCAACCACCTGCATTTAAGGTAGAAGGTTCCACACATTTTATAAATGCGGCTTTGGGATTGTTTTGCCATGGACGACCAAGATAGAAACTTGACATGGCGACATTATTAAATCCAACAGTTCCGGATGGAAGCGAGGAAAGCGTGCAATTCATAAAAACATATCCGAATGCTGACGCTGCATCTGTATTAGGTGCGCAAACCACACCACCATCTCTGTTTTCATAGGTGGTGCAGCTATCCAACACCATAACTCCATTGCCAAATATAAAGTCAACGCTACCTTCAATATAACATTTATTCATGTAAATACGCCCGTTGCTGTTTGTGTAGTAGGTATCCTGATAGCCCAACAGACGGCAATTATAATATTGCTGACGGTCGCCTTTGGTGCGTAAAGCCACAGCCTGTTCTGCTCCCGAGCCGGTTGTTCCATCGTTTTTAATTGTATTTTGGAATGTGATATTTTGAGCAAGGAAATCACTGGCATCAATTGCCACACTGAAACAGTTATTTGTACCCCATGTCCCACCTGCTCCATTGCTCTGACCGGCGTAGGCATTGTAGGTAATAATAGTAGTAGCAGGATCTTCACCAATCAGAAAAACATTTGATTTTGTGGAGGCCAATGTACATTTTTCATAATAAGTTCCCGGTTTCACATGAATTATCCAGCGACCGGGATAATTATCAGGCACAGCAGTAAACGCCGCCTGAATAGTAGTGTAATCGCCTGACCCATCTTTATTTACTGTTTTTTCAACATCCGGAGCTGTTGCCTGTGTGCTAAAGGTGAGTTCTGCTCCATAGCCTGTACCTGTATCATTCGTTGCAAATGCTCTTACATAATAGGTTGTTGAAGGCGATAGCGAACAGAACGAACAGGTATATGAACCGATACCTTTTCCATTAGTAGTAACTGAATTTGCAATTGTTGGTGAAGGAGATGTACTCCAGCAAATACCACGTGCAGAAACTGTTGATCCACCCCAATCCGTCACATTTCCACCACTATTAGCTGTAATAGCTAAAACAGATGACACAATGGTAGTTGAGACAACCGGAACAGTCAACGCAACCATAGTTGTGAAAGTGAGAACACTTCCATACGAAGTTCCGGCTGTATTTGTTGCATACGCTCTGGCATAATAAATCGTTCCGGCATTCAAACCGCTTAATTGAGTTGTGAAAATACCCGAACCTGTACCCGTTTGAACTTTAGTGTCTGCTATGGTCGGAGTGCTGGAAGTTGTGCTGAAAACAATCCCACGTTCAGTAACAGCTGCTCCACCATCAGAAGATACATTTCCTCCTGTAGTTGCGAATGTTGTTGAAATCTCAGTTACAGCAGTTGTTGAGATTGTTGGAGGATCAGCAGTTACTCCGGTCACTTTTCCAAATACGGCAATACTATCCAGACCAACCAGTTTATTCTGGTCGCCTGTAGTGGTTATATGATATGGATACAAGCGAAGATACATGGTCTCTCCGCTGTTAAATGTATTGTTTGTACTTAGTGCAATAAGAGTTTTTGAGAAACTTCCATTTGGAACGATGATATCATTTCCCAGTTTTGTACCTGTTGCAAGCGGAAATGCCGGATCGTTTGAATAAAATACCGAAACGCGGAAATCACTTGTAGACCAGGCAGCAAGTTTCATTCGAACGCTGTCAACCACCAGTACTCCACCAGATTTTGGCGCTGCTGCAAATTGAATATAACGACCTTCGACAGGAGCAGTTTCGGCACTCCAGACAGAACCGGTGTAAACAGATTTTGCAGAAATTCCATTATAGGTCAAATTTCCGTAGTTTAATAAATTGCTGAGTGTGGTTGCACCGCCGGATTTAATTGTTCCGGTTGTAACAGTGGATGTAATATCTGTAAGGCATGGCCATAAGATGGATGAAGAAACAGGAACAGGTTCAGTTGAGCCTCCGATAGCCATATTTAAAATAGCAAGGTATTTCCCAGTGATTGCTGCAGATGAAGAATTCCAGGGGTAAATTCTGACATAAATGGACTGACCAGCGTTAAGAATAACTCCAAGTGTTGAAAATTTCACTCTCGTATAAGTGGCATTACCAAGTGTAATGGTTGATCCTAAATGAGTAGAAGTAGCAAAAGTTGGATCTGTTGAATAATAGAGATCAGCTTTCAGCACAGAAGTACCTCCCGATGAACCAATTGTAACCGAAACTGTATCAACCATTAATACACCACCTACTTTGGGGCCGCATGAGAATTGCACATAGCGATTTGTATTATAGGCTGTCTCTGCAGGCCAACCTGCACTAGCACTTTCTTTCAATCGTTGAAAAGTCATTGCCGGTGAACCAATACTTGCCGTCGGACCTGAACCCAGAATAAGTGTTCCACCTAAAGTTTCTGCAACAGCATCAACCTGTCCTGTAGTGGTTGCTGCGGCAGTTGAAGTTGCTGAAAGAACCAATGGCCATGATGCCACCGCAGAATAAGTAACAGCATATAATGTTGAAACAAAATTTGAAAATAATAACCCTGCAATTAAAACGAGTACATGTTTTTTCATAATAAGTCATTTTAAGGATTTGTAATTTATGCAAAAGTAAGTTAGTCTTGGGAAACACATGTTCAATTATTGGCGTATAAAGTGGACAAATCAACAGTTTGGCAAAAACAAAACAGCATTATCTTCATTGTAAAGATAATGCTGTTTAAGTTTAGGGATAAGAAATAGAGTTATTCGATATTTAGCAATCGTCCTGTTTGGCAATCTATGTGAAGTTTCATCCCTTTTTTGTGAAAGAAACTTTCGGGCAAAGGAATCGTTTTCCCAAATTGCGGAACTAAAAATACGTTATTGTACAAGGTGTTAATTCCATCACCAATTGTGAGTTGTGTAGTCGCCGGAAGAACATATAAAAGTGCAGTTTTTTCAGGTCTTGCTTTCGGGTCGGCAGGATTGACTGTAACGTTGGCTGGTAATACATTGATATAGAAAGGCACACCGCTTAAATCATCAGCCGATACAATTCCCTTCAACGCTGAAAGACGGAATAAAACCTGATTATTCAGCGCTTTCGAAGGAACTAAGCTGATTGTTTGAGTCTGGGTATCAGTACTGGTTTTACCAATGAAAAGTTCGGTCAGTTCACGTTCCAGTTTGTTCAACCCTTCCATCATGGTTTTAAACGAATCACCATCGGCAGGCAACTTATCAACATCAGCAGTCAGCAAACTCAATCGTCTTTCACGAACGCGGTAAATTTGTTTTGCAACCCCTTCGGCTAATTTAGCTTCTGAACCCGCCAGCATATATTCTTCTCCCAGTGGCAAGAGCTGTTCTGTTTTTGCAGATTCTTTAGTTGGAATAACAACGGCAGGATTAATTGTTTTCTCCTGTTCACAGTTCACATTCACACCACACAGAATTCCCTGTGCATTTACATTGATATGAAAGGATTGTAAACACTGATTAGGAATAAATGAAAAGGTTCGGCTTGAATCGGCAATAGCATGGGCTTTTACCTTTATGCTTTTCAAACGATAATTTGTTTTTTCCTCCGTAACAACCTTGTTTGTAGCAAGATAACGTTCGGAGTAACGATAAAAAACACCCGGTTTCTGAGTAGTTCTCTCTGTTTCAATTTCGATGCTGAATTCAGTTTTCGGCAATGAATAAACCATAGCCGATTGTCCTTCGGTGAGCGAAAATGTCGTTTGGGCTTTAGCTCCAAAGCTAAAAACCAATACTATCAATAAATATAAAAGCTTTTTCATAATTTTTTGTTTCACGTTCTGCGTTTCGTGTTCTAACAACCAATCAACCAATTAGCCGATTAACTATTTCTTTGCTTTTGATTTCGGTTTTGCCTTGGCTTTTGGTTTTGTTTCTGTTTTTGCTGCAGCTGCTTTCCGTCCGAATGGTTTCTTTTTTGCTCCTGCATCGGGCTGAGCAGCCATTAATTCCTGGCATCTTTCCAGTGTCAGAGTTGCCGGATCAGTTCCTTTAGGGAAAATCTTATAGTTTACTTTGTCGCAGGTGAAATATGGTCCGAATCGACCGTTAAGCACCTGAATTTCATTATTATCACCCAAAGTTTTTATAATTCTGTTTTTCTCGGATTCGCGTTTTTCTTCGATTATTTCAATGGCGCGTTCAGTACTGACCTCCATTGGATCATCGGTTTTCGGGAGTGAATAGAAAGCTGCATCGTGTCGGATATATGGTCCGAAACGGCCAATTGCAACCGTCATTACTTTTCCTTCAAACTCACCAATCTGACGTGGTAGTTTAAACAATTCCAGTGCATCTTCCAGCGAAATACTTTCAATCGACTGGTCTTTACGAAGCGAAGCAAAAAGTGGTTTTTCTTCTTCCTCTGCTGTACCAATCTGAGCCAACGGTCCATATTTACCCAGCTTCACCGAAAGCTGACGACCGCTTGCAGGATCAGTTCCCAAAATTCGTTCACCCACCTGACGTTCGGAATTCTTCAGCGTATCTTCCACCACCGGATGGAATTTTTTGTAGAATTTGTCAATCGATTTTGTCCAAAGAATTTCGCCATCAGCAATCTGGTCAAATTCTTTTTCAACTTCAGCGGTGAAGTTATAGTTCAGGATATCAGGGAAATATTCGGTCAGGAAGTCGTTCACAACCATACCTATATCAGTGGGGAAGAGTTTTGATTTCTCAGCTCCGGTATTTTCTTCTTTTATTTTATCGGATATTTTTCCGGCTTTCAGTTTCAGTACATTAAATTCACGTTTTTCAGCTGTCCTATCGCCTTTTTCCACATAAGTACGGTTCTGAATGGTGGAAATGGTTGGTGCATAAGTCGATGGACGACCGATTCCCAGTTCTTCGAGTTTACGTACCAGACTGGCTTCACCGTAGCGTGGCGGTTTTTGCGAAAATCGTTCCTGAGCAACAATTTCTTCAGAAATCAGCTTTTCGCCTTCTTTCATTAGCGGTAACAATGATTCGTTTTCAGCATCCGATTCATCATCATTCGATTC
>CAIQOG010000340.1 GCA_903873355.1 uncultured Bacteroidales bacterium | reverse complement strand
GATATATTTATCCGGCTGGAGCAGAACGTGGCACGACGGCTGAACTCGTTGTTGGAGGGTTGAATGTAAATAAAGCTCCAGCTGTAATAGTGAGTGGAAAAGGAGTGAAGGCAGAAATAATCAAACCAACAGAGGAAGAGCAGACTTCGTTGAAAAAGAAAAAATCCCGCAAACTTGATGACCAGAGCAGTCCGCAACTTGCCGACCAAATCAACATCCGCATAACTATTGATAAGAATGCTGAACCGGGCTTGCGTGATTTACGTTTGCAATCGCCTGTTGGAATTTCGAACAAACTGAATTTTGAAGTGGGACAATATCCGAATATCCTCGAAAATAAAGGCTCAACGCCCAAAAATCCTAATCCGGTTGAAAAACTTCCGGCTGTGTTGTGTGGTCAAATTTTGCCCGGCGAAACGGATTACTTCAGTTTCAGGGCTGAAAAAGGAATGACGCTGGTGGCTTCAGTGAAAGCCCGTGCGCTTGTTCCGTTTATTGCCGATGCAGTTCCCGGTTGGTTCCAGTCAGTAATCAGCCTGAAAAACAGTAAAGGAAAGGAAGTGGCTTACTGCGATGATTTTCGGTATAATGTTGACCCAACGATTATTCTGAAAGTACCTGAAAATGATACCTATACTTTGTCAATTCACGATGCTATCTATCGGGGTAGGGAAGATTTTACTTATCGCATCGAACTGGGCGAAATTCCGTTTGTTCAATCGGTTTATCCTGCAGCTGGAAAAGTTGGAAAAAAAACAGAACTTACATTTACCGGAGTTAATCTGAAATCCAATAAATTGAGTTTTAAACCCGAAAATGAAGGTTATAATACAGTGAAAGCTATTGGCCTGAACGCTGAAATTTCGAATTCTGTACCATTTTGGGGAGTAAGTAAATCAACCAATTTGCTGCTGAATGAAAAAACCAAGTTGCAAATTAACGATAATCAGGTGATTTTTGATACGCTCGATTTGAAATGCCGTTCGAAGCAATATGTTTATCTGACCGATGCAAATGAAACTGTTACATTTGAAGTGATAGCACGCAGGATAGGTTCGTTGCTCGATGGTAGGTTACGCTTGTTTGATGAGTTTGGTAAGCTGCTTGCCGAGGCTGACGATTTGGAAGATGACATGCAGGGTTTAATGACTTTTCATGCCGACCCGCAACTAACCTATACATTTAAAATACCGGGTAGATATTACCTGCAGGTTGAAGATGTGCTGGACAATCGGGGCAGCGATTATTTCTATGTACTTAAAAAAAAGAAAGTCACGCTGCCGTTTGAAGTGTTTGTATCTCCAGCCACTCTTTCGGTGCCTCGTGGCGGAACATCCATTTTTACAGTAACTGTAAATTCCAAAGAAAAATTGAATATACCCATTGAATTGAATCTTAGCGGTTTGCCTTTTGGTACAAAACTGAGTAATTTGAAATTATTTTCCGGATCAAAAAAGAAAGAAGTTTCGGTCACTATTCCCGAAGGTAGTCGTGAAGGAAATTACGATTTGAAACTTTCAGCCTCGTTATTCGACCCTAAAAATCAATCCGATGGCAAATCGCTGAATGCAGTTGCAGCCGACGAAATGATGCAGGCTTTTTATTATCATCACAATATCCCGGCAGCCGGTTTTTCGGTTGAAGTTACACCCAAAGCACCTTTCAGAATTGAATTCCCCGGACATTTGTATAACGGTAGCGAGTACCAGATATCTTTTGCCGAAGCTGATACAGCTATCTCGATACCTGTCAGAATCAAGCGAAATCCTGATTTCAAAGAAACGATTGAATTATCGGTTTATCCAAAAAATAGAAATACAGTGATGGATGCGGTAAAAGTTCTGCCCGGCGAAACAGAGAAAACGGTGACAATTTCAGTGCGGTCGCGCGATATGTTGAAACAAAGGAAATTACGATATGGAATTGCTATTGTAGGTACGGTGAGTGGCGAAATTGACAAAAAAGGAAAACGAACCATTGAAAATGCAGCTTTCCGCGAAATGAGTCCATTGATAATGATTACAAGAGATTAATAATCAGACTTGATTCTCATTTGTTTTGCTTTTCTTTGCCATAATCAACCGCAATGTCCACACTACAATAATGGCCAGAATAATACGCGGAATGGTAATCCATAGTATAGGAACGCCAATAGCCACAAAGAGCAGTGTATCTTCAAGCAATGAATGATTGATGGCAATATGATAATTCAGCAAGTTGGCGCTGTAAAGCGTAATTTCTTTATTCTCAACCTCTTCCAACATAACAGCAGAACCATAGGTAAGCCCCAGTGTCTGAGCCACAAACCATAGAAACGAACTTTCATCGGTCAATCCCATCATTCGCATAAATGGTGCAAAGGTTTTGGAAATAAGCGATAGGAGTTTGAATTCCTTAAGTATGCTTTGTAGAATCATTAAACCCGATACGATAATTGCAATTTTCAACGATAAATAGCCTGTTGTTTGAATCCAGTTTAGCAGCATATCGCTTAGATTATTGAATGAATTGCTTCGTTCTATTACGTGGATTCCTCCAATCTGATCGGGAAGCAATAAATTGAGCAGGTAAGCAGCAATAAATGACATAACCGGACGAAGAATAAGCAGTGCAGTGGCCGAAGAACCTGTTTTTTTCTGAATGGCAGTTTCCATAAACAGGTTGTGGGTTATCAGGCACATGATAGCAAGAATCGTAATTTCACGGATACTCAGAGCCAGTGTGGATATAACGGCGATTGGTCCATAAAGCGGGACAAATAAACTGGTGATAAATACTACGGCTGATTCTCCGGGTAATCCAATAATAGAAAATGCGGGTTTGAGATAGGTTGCCAACCAGGCAATAACACCCCAATACTGAAGAAAACTTACAACCAGACTGATAGGAAGTATCAGCTTCAGCAACCACCAAACGGTTTTACGTGCCTTGTAAAGTGCTGATAATGTGCTTGTATAGATTCGGTTGGCTGTTGTTTTCAAAGGGTTTTTGTTTTGCGTTTCAAGTTTTGAGTCTTTGTTCTATTGTCTTTGTTCTTGAATCTTCTTAAAAAAGAAAGGTTGTCTCACGACAACCCAATCTTTAAAATTAACCTTAAATCTAATACCATGAAAAACACAGTGCAAAGATATGGCTAATTTTTATGTTGTACAACATATTTTGTTGTTGTTTTTGCTTGTCAGGCGATATTTTAACCTAAAAGCTCTATTTTCAGTTTATTTTACCCGTATCCAGGTTTGCGAACGTCCAATCCAGCCGTTTTTATCCAGCGATCCGCGCACACTCAGCTTGTCGGGTTCCGACGAAAGGCTGATGTTACATTTGTACACCTTACCGTTTTTCGGGTCGAGAATGGTGCCTCCGGTAAGTTTACCATCCTTTTCAACTAAGTTATTTATAATCATCATACCCAAAACCGGTTTATTTTTATTGGCACCTTCACACTCAGTACAAAGTTTTTCGGGTTCTTTGAAAAGTTTCTCAATTTTTCCGTAATATTTACTATTTGTAGCCTTGAAAATTAGGACAATAGATTTTTCGCTTCCATCTTTATCGTCGATGGTTTTCCATTTGCCAACAATTTTATCGGCTTGTGCAAAACCGATCAGTGAGAATGCTATTAGAAAAGCAAAAGTGAACAGTGTTTTCATATAATTCGATTT
>CAIQOG010000339.1 GCA_903873355.1 uncultured Bacteroidales bacterium | reverse complement strand
TTTGTGAAAAAGTTGAAACAGCCTGATACAAACTTAACCTATTTGAAATCTTAGTGCTTAATCCGATTTTAAAATATTTCGGATTATGTCTGTTTGGGTAATCATTCATTTTGTAATTATATTCTAAATCGACAGCATCCAGAATTTTAAAAGATTTATTGCCCAGCCATTTCTTTGTTTCTTCAGGAAATTTACTCATAAAATATTTTGAATATGAATCGTTTCCGGTGTTTAGCCCACAATAATAAAGGTACAATTGTGTGTCAATATCCGATTTGTCGAAAGCTAATGCTGCTTCATACTGTTTCATAGCCGAATAATAATCTCCTTTCTGAAAAAAAGCATATCCTATTCGTTGGCGTAGCCTTTTAAAGTCAATTTGTTGGTTTAAAGCCTCTTTTCCGGTATTTATCAAATCATCCCATTTCCCCAACCAATAATACTGATATGTCAAACTGTCAACCCGGGGGTAATTTAATGATTGAACGGGTTGAATAATAGTATCGTTGTTAATATCGGAAACAATACCTGCACGTACAGAAGCTGAAACTAAAACAAGAAAAATTATCAGGTATTTATGCATGTTGCCGTAATTTTTGTTTTACCGGTTTCGTAGCAGAACTCAGCAATCGAATTGTTTTTCAATGTGATTACTGAACTACTTTCAGTTTTGTTTTTTCCAAATACTGACACTGAAATTGATGATGAAAGCGTTAAATCTCCGGTTATTATATTGTTTAAGTTCGTGTTTGTTTTGATTGAATAATTTAAACGCATGAAATTATAAAATGGTGCAATAAAATCATGCAGAAAAATCCCTATTTTCTTCTTCTGAATCATATTCAGCGGCATTGCCTCTTTTACTTCAAAATTAGTAATTTCGCCCAGAAATACTTTGTATGCTGATAAATAAAAATAATACAACAATGATTTTTTATCACCATAAAATGCAGTGAAATAGAACATTAGTCCATCGTTAATATAATATGCCATTGATTCTGTTTCCTTGCAATAAATATATTTCAGATTATAGGCATCAGTAAATGCTTCCCAATGTTCAATAACTTCCAATCCTTTGACATTCACCGATTTAAATGTAAAAGCAGTTCTCGGCATAATTTCAAACGCATTTTTCAAAGAAAAATTATGACTGACACCGGTAATTATATCATCTTTTTCTGGTTTTAGAAACTGACTAAGACTTTGTTTGTGATTTTTGGTATTTATATAATAACCAAATGGGTAATCAATTGTTTTCGAGCCAACTATCGGTGAGATTTGAACCTGAAAATGCAGATGTGGCTCGGGTGAGCGACCGGAATTTCCACAATGAGCAAGTAAATCGCCACATTTTACAAATTCACCTTTACTCACTTTAAAGGTTCCTTTTTTTAAATGCGACATTTGAGTATATAATCCATTCAAATGCCTGATAATAATCGTATTTCCCCAATTGTTGTAGGTATTGACTTTGCCGATTTCATTTTCGTCGATGTTGTCAATTATATCCTCCACGAAACCATCGGCAGATGCTAATACCGGTTTGTTATAGCAATAATAATGCTCACATAATAATCCGCTCGAATGATAAGTTTTCTTGTTTTCGTCCTGAATTACAAAGTCGAATGCTTTTCCCCACTCGCCTTTATGGGTGTATTCACCATCATGTCCCTGACTGACAGTCCATTCGCCCCAAAATGGTAAATTTAGTGGAAAATACAGAAATTGAGCATTACGATCTTTATTATTATTGAATGTATAAAGATTATTTTCAGGTGAAAAATATTGAACTGGTGTCAAAAAGAACTTTGTAACCTTGGTTCGCATTTGCAGAAAATATACGAAAAGTATAACCACAAACGAGAATGGCAAAGAAAATACCGGCAGTTGTACGAAATCAAATAACTTGGTAAAAAAAAGTAATACAAGGGTTGTAAGCGGGACTAATAAAATTACCCAGGTATACGAATATCTTGATGGAATTACAAAGAATCCACCTAAGGCAATAGCCACCATAATGTAGTTTGCACCTATGTTGTAATAGTTTATACTGGCAATTCCGGCTCCCGAAAATTGAGCGAAGAAGTAAGCTGACAGGAAACCGATAATTGATAAGGAAAAGGTAATTCGTGAGCAGATCAACAGTGTGATTGCTATTAATATACCGGAAATAAGGTTGTCCTGAAAGAAAAT
>CAIQOG010000338.1 GCA_903873355.1 uncultured Bacteroidales bacterium | reverse complement strand
TTTCGAAGAAAAATGGGACAATCTGAAGGTATTTATTCAATACGGAATGCTCAGCGATGAAAAATTCTACGAACGTGGCGAAAAATTTGCCTTATTGAAAAATATAGACGGCAAATACTTTACGTTCGAAGAATATAAAACCCTGGTTGGCGAAAACCAAAAAGACAAAAACGGTGACCTTATATATTTGTATGCAAACAATTCTGACGAACAATTCAGCTATATTCAACATGCCAAAGACAAAGGTTATGATGTTTTGATTATGGACGGCCAGTTAGATGTGCACGTAGTTAGTCAGTTGGAACAGAAATTTGAGAAAACCCGTTTCGTGCGTGTTGATAGTGACGTGATTGACAAAATCATCGTGAAAGACGATGTTGCCAAAGTGTCACTCACTGATGAACAGCGCGATGCACTGGTTACGGTTTTTGATTCACAGATTCCTGTTTTGGATAAAACCAACTTTATTGTAACTTTTGAGCAATTGGCTCCGACTTCAAATCCGGTTTTTGTAACTCAAAACGAGTTTATGCGCCGAATGAAAGAAATGTCAGCCTTACAAGGTGGTATGATGAGTTTTTATGGTGAAATGCCTGACAGTTATAATCTGGTTGTAAATACTGCTCATCCGGTTATAGAAAAATTACTGGCAGCTGAAGAAGCCGCCTGTGGATTGGCAATTGCACCATACGTGGATGAACTGGCAATGGCTGAAAGCAAAAAATCAGCTTTGAAAGAAAATCAGAAAGGCAAGAAAGATGAAGAAATTCCTGCTACTGAAAAAGCACAGGTTGAAGAGCTGGAAAAACAAATTCAGGAACTGACCGATAAGAAAAAAGCCGTTTTGAAATCATTTGCCAATGACAATAAACAGGTTCGTCAACTTATAGATTTAGCACTTTTGGCAAATAACATGCTGAAAGGTGAAGCGCTGGCTAACTTTGTGAAACGAAGTGTGGAGTTACTGTAAACCAATTCTTTATAAAACAAAGCGAGAAACCTGATTTTTAAGGTTTCTCGCTTTGTTTTATCCATTTTGACTTACCAGTAACAATGATTTTTTGTTCAGTATTTCTATTTGTCTACCGTTTACTTTTATTATTCCATCTTTATCAAACTCAGCAAGCACTCTACTCACACTTTCACGACTTGTATCCACCAAATTTGCAAATTCGGATTGCGAAAGAGGTAGTGTAAAACTATCACTTTTAAAGATTTTATCGGCAAAATCGAGTATTGCATCGGCCATGTTTCCACGAATTAATTTTTGAGTACGGTTGGCACAGCGATGAAATGATTCAAGCTCATTTTTGCAAAATTCCTGAATAATTTCACGGGTAAACTCCTTATTTTCATCCAGAATATTCTGAAAAACTTCCAAATCAATAAAGCAGACCTCAGCATCTGAAACTGCAGTAACGGAATATTGATTGATTTTGCTGCCGAAAGTGGTGGGCAATCCCAAATAACTTGGAGCATTCACCATTTTTACAATTTGCTCAGTATAAGGACCTGCAATATGAATCTTAGCCAAACCCGTTCGCAGAAAAACCACATTGGTAGAGTAAGTTCCCTGTTTAATAATCGAATCACCTTTTTTTAATTTCAATTCCAAATGGTTGTTTGACAGTTGCTCAAGACTACAATCACTGAGCATAGATGTAGCTTTGGTTTTGAACGGACAATTTCTACAATCGTTTTGCATAGCATTTTGAATTAGGGGAATAAACTGCAAATATATGTAATGTGATTCATATCACAAAATAATGTATTCAGTTACACGTGATAAATTCAAATAAATAAATTTTTCCGTAATACATTTGCAGAAATCTTTTTATTTTGGACAGATTCAACTTTTTGTGATTCAAATAAACAACTGAAAAGGAGAGTGTGGGATATTATAACTTATCATTATGACGACCGAAGAATACAAAATCATAAAATCAGTTTTGGTAGTCGATGCACGGGGAACAGCTCATCCGGGACCTCTAATAGCAACTAAGAAAGCTATTAAAGAAATTAAATCAGGCGAAATATTGGAAATACTGTCAGCTGATGAAGGTACGAAAAATGATATTCCTCAATGGTGTGAAAATGTGGGTCATAAATATCTTGGTTTCTACAACGAAGAAAGCTTTAGTCGGTTGTTTTTAATCAAAGAATAAGACCATTTTTAGATAATTGAGCTTCAACATTCAGATTTGTTTTTTTCACAGTTAAGTATTTTAAATTCTTAAACTTCTGTAATTCAATGAAAAACCTACAATTAAAACTTCAGGTACTGGGCTATTTAAGTGTTGCTTTTACCTTAATTCTGACAATGAATTCTTGTAAAAAACATAGCAACAATAATCCTGGTAATATTCCAACACCAATCAATCCCACGGAAGAAAGGGCAATTGCCCATTTAGACCATAGTGCCTATTTTAAGGATTCTATAAAAACACCTCAGGAAGTAACTAAAAAATGCCTGGAATGCCATCCTAATAGTGCTAAGGAAGTTATGAAAACTCCTCACTTTAGCTGGATAAGTGGTGATGCTGTACGCAATGGAAAGGTTATTTTATTAGGAAAGAGAAATCAGATTAATAACTTTTGTATCAGTGTTGTTGGAAACTGGAAATCTTGTACAGCATGTCATGCCGGCTATGGTTTTGGCGATATGAGTTATGACTTTAATAAAGAAGAAAATGTAGATTGCCTGGTTTGTCATGATGGAAGTGGTACCTATACAAAAACAAAAATGGGCATGCCATCACCCAAAGTAAATTTGAAATTAGTGGCTTCGAGTGTCCGACGTTCAAATCGCGACAATTGTGGATCATGTCATTTCAGTGGTGGTGGTGGAATGGGTGTTAAGCACGGCGATTTGGATGAATCGTTGCTAAATGCAAACGAAGAACTCGATATTCACATGGGGAAAATGAACTTCCAGTGTACCGATTGCCATAAAACGAACCATCATGCCATTTCGGGAAAGTTAAACACTACCTACTCAAACCTGACAAAAGCAAATCGCTTTGATTGTAAGGACTGCCATACAAACATGCCACATGCCGATCATCGCCTCAACGAACATGCTTCGCGTATAGCCTGTCAAACCTGCCATATTCCTGAATTTGCCCGAAAACTACCAACAAAAATGACATGGGATTGGTCCAAAGCCGGTGATTCAACCCGAAAAAATAATCCACACGAATATTTAAAAATTAAAGGCGAGTTTCATTACGAAGAAGATGTGGTGCCTTCGTATGCCTGGTATAATGGTAGAATGAACCGATATGTTGTGGGAGATAAATTAGATGCCGAAATGGAACATAATATTAATTTTCCTCAAGGTTCACGGAGTGATGAAAATTCAAAAATATGGCCATTTAAAATACATCATGCCACACAACCTTACGATCCAATTAATAATATACTTATACCTCCGTTAACAAGTGGTGAAGGCGGTTATTGGACAAAGTTTGATTGGGCTTTTGCCATAAAAAAAGGAGCCGAATTAAATCATTTACCATACAGTGGAAAGTATGGATTTACCAAAACTAAAATGTATTGGCCGATTAATCATATGGTAACAACCAAAAATAATGCCCTGACCTGCATTCAGTGTCACTCCACAAATG
>CAIQOG010000337.1 GCA_903873355.1 uncultured Bacteroidales bacterium | reverse complement strand
GTGACAATTTGTTGAACAATGAACAGGATTTGACTCTTGCAGATTATAACTTCTATTCCGATGTAACAGCTAACAATGAAAACCGCTTTACGCTACTTTTCAAAGCACCTTCAGTAGCTACTGGTATCAACCAGAACTCAAGTGCTAATGTTTGGGTCTCAACCCGTAACGGACAATTGGTTGTGAATGGAAATTCAAGCAATGAAACTATTGTATCTGTTTACAATGCTGTAGGTCAGAAGATTGCATCACAACGCCTGACAGAATCTACCAAAGCACTGGATACTCAACTAGCAACAGGAGTATATATGGTAACTGTTAGTAATGCAGAAAAAACCGTAACGAAAAAAGTAATTATTGATTGATTTAAAGTTGATATTTTAAATATTCCTTAACGATTTCTGTTTACACTCTCAAGTACCACCTTCTCCTTTTCAGGGGTGGTGGGAAAGAGAAGATTAATCGAATTAGAAATAACAAAAATAAAATCAAAGTATTATGAAAACAAAAGAACAAACCGATATTGCTCCACAAGTGGAACGTATAGAATTAGATAACGAAATAGCTTTACAACTCGAATCAACACCTCCTAAAGCTCCTGGAGAAGCCAATCTAAATGCGCCTGAGTATTTTAATATTGATCCGTTTAAATCAAATCAGGTCTAAAATGAATTAATGTTCTCTCTGATAATTAGTTTTTTAGGTAGGAAAGAATGTTTGAATTGTTCAGACATTCTTTCTTTTTCCATATTAATTTAAAATCAGATTATAAATTGTTATATAAAAATTATGAGTGAAATTAAAAGAATTATTTTAAATGAGATGTCCTTTTTCGGGGCAGGAAGCAGATACGTTTTGGCAGATGAGATTAATAAACGCGGTTTCAAAAAAGTATTTGTTGTGACGGACAACGATCTGGTGAAATTCGGTGTAGCCGGTGAGGTAACAGCGGTTCTTAATAGTGCTAATATACCATTTGTTGTTTTCTCAGATGTAAAACAAAACCCTACTGTAAAGCAGGTCAAACTGGGAGGTGCAGAATTTGCTGCTTCGGGAGCAGATGTAATTGTAGCTATCGGTGGCGGTTCACCTATTGACACTGCAAAAGCCATTGCTATTATAGCCACAAATCCGGAATTTGCAGATGTGGTTTCACTCGAAGGTGTTGCTAACACAAAAAATAAATCCATTCCCATCATTGCATTGCCAACTACCGCCGGTACTGCTGCTGAAGTTACCATCAATTATGTAATTACAGATGAAGAGAACGTAAAGAAAATGGTGTGTGTCGATCCTAATGATATTGCCATATTATCTATTGTTGATGCAGAATTAATGCTAAGTATGCCAAGAGGCTTAACTGCTGCAACCGGTATGGACGCATTGACTCATGCTATTGAAGGTTACATAACCAAAGGTGCGTGGGAGCTGTCGGACATGTTTGAACTCAAAGCCATTGAGATGATAGCAAAATATTTGCCTGTTGCGGTTGAAAATCCTTCAAACATAGAAGCCCGTGAAGGTATGGCATTGGCTCAATATATTGCCGGAATGGGATTCTCGAATGTAGGTTTGGGATTAGTACACGGTATGGCGCATCCACTTGGTGCATATTTCGATATACCTCACGGAGTGGCCAATGCACTGTTATTACCAATTGTTATGAAGTACAATGCAACTTCTTGTATTGAAAAATATGGTAACATTGCAAAAATAATGGGTGTTAATACCTTTGGATATAGTAAAATAGAGTCAGCACATGCAGCTGTTGATGCAGTAAAAGCATTGGCAATAAAAGTAGGAATTCCCGAAAGATTGCGGGACTTGAATGTAACCGAAGAAAGTTTAGAAAAACTTGCTCTATCAGCTTATAATGATATTTGTACACCCGGAAATCCTCGGGATGTAACATTGGCTGAGATATTAAATCTCTACAAAAAAGCATTTTGATTATAACAAACAATGAACAAAGAGATTAAACTCAGATTTACAAAGCAATACTAATAATATGAATTGGAAAAAATTACAAAACGGATCGGATATTCGTGGAGTTGCCATAGAAGGAGTGGTAGGGGAAACAGCGAATTTGACTCCAGAAGTTGCTCTGGTATTGGGAAATTCATTTGTGCAGTGGCTAAGGAATTCTACTTCCCCCCAAAATGTGTCCATATCTGTTGGTACAGATTCACGTATTTCGGGTTTGGTATTAAAAGAAGCATTTATTGCAGGATTGTGCGAAGCCGGAGCAATCGTATTTGATTGTGGATTGGCATCTACCCCTGCCATGTTTATGACAACTGTTTCCGATAAAAAGTCAGTTACGGCGGGAGTAATGATTACTGCCAGCCATTTACCATTTAATCGAAATGGTTTCAAGTTTTTCACAAACAAAGGTGGTCTTGATAAAAAAGACATTTCTGAAATTCTGAGAATTGCAGAAGAAAAAGAATATAATTCAGATGGAAATATATTTCATGTGGAAACATGGAGTTTTATTGATGAATACTCCTCATTTTTAGTTGATTATATTCGTAAAAAGGCCAATATTATATCTAATTATGAGAAACCGCTTCAAGGATTGAAAATCAGTGTGGATGCAGGCAACGGTGCAGGTGGTTTTTTTGCTTCAAAAGTACTCGATCAGCTTGGAGCTGATACAAGTGGAAGTCAGTTTTTATACCCCGATGGAAACTTCCCTAATCATGTGCCAAATCCCGAAGACAAAGAAGCTATGCAATCCATTTGTGATGCAGTAGTGAGAGAGAAAGCCGACCTTGGAGTTATTTTTGACACCGATGTAGATCGATCGGCCATTGTTGATGCTAAAGGAAATCCGGTAAATAGGAATACATTGATAGCCATGATTTCAGCTGTTATACTTGAAGAGCATCCAGGAAGCACCATAGTAACCGATTCTATTACTTCGGATGGTCTTACAAAATTTATTGAAGAAAATTTAAAAGGCAAACATTACCGCTTCCAACGTGGCTATAAAAATGTGATTAATGAGTCAATCAGACTGAATACACTTGGAGAAGAAAGCTGGCTTGCCATCGAAACTTCGGGTCATGCTGCTTTAAAAGAGAATTATTTTCTTGACGACGGAGCATATCTGGTTGCCAAACTACTGGTAGAAATGGCAAAACTGAATGCCAAAGGCTGTACGCTGACTGATTTGATAACAAAGTTGGAACAACCTGTTGAGAGTAGAGAATTCCGCTTTAATATTTCTGCAGATGATTTTGGAAATTACGGAAAACAGGTTTTAGTTGAACTCGAAAAGAAAGTTATACAGATTGAGGATTGGGAAGTAGTTTCTCCTAATTATGAAGGATTAAGAGTTCGTTGTACTTCAGCTAACGAGAAAGGGTGGTTTTTGCTACGGTTGTCTTTACATGATCCGGTAATGCCATTGAATATTGAATCTGATATAGAAGGTGGCGTTGAAATCATTGCAACAAAACTAGAGATATTATTGCAGGATTTTCATGGCTTAAAAACAAGCGTTTTCTGAAACTCTCAATTTATTATTTAGAAAAAGAAAGAATGTTTGGTTATGACTCAGACATTCTTTCTTGATATTAGGATATGATAGTTCGGACTATGTCAAATAAATGAATCACCTTAACTTTGACGTTTTGGTTATGATGAACATCATTTTTTTATGATTTATGAATTGTCTATGCAAAAATTTAGCGCAGTTTATTTGTCAATCTACAGCATTTATCATCGATAGTATTAAATTAAAAAAATTACTGATTATTTTGTAGATTGGCAACTGCATAAAGTGGATAGACCTCTATATTTTGATAGGCTGAAAAATTCTCTTGGGATATTCGAATACCTTTCTCTGTATTTTTTAAATCCATGAAAATTCTAAGGCTCTGCATACTTCCTTTAGTTCCCGCTTTTACTTCTATTGGTAAAATTTGTGAGCCTACCTGAATTATATAATCAACCTCTGCATTACTACTTTTGGCTTCACGATGCCAATAATAAAGATTTTGTCGCTGATAGCATGATGCAGATTTTATTAATTCCAATCCAACGTTTAATTCGGCAAGAGAACCTTTATTTATAGACTCAAAATCATTTTTTAGTAATACTTCCGAAAGTTTCAATCCTAATATACGTTGAAAAATTCCAGAGTCGAAAACGATAAATTTCCGCATCTTTGGATTTATCTCTGCTCCTAATGGAACTCCATTGGCAGCACTATGTGTGACTGGAATAATCATACCTGCCATAGTTAGAAGTTCTAGTGCATCTTTTACCTGTATTTGATTGGCATCTGGCAAAGCTTTATTATATACAAACTTTTGTCCATTCTGTTCTATAACCGATCTGAATACCATACGAATAAGCGATGGTGAAGACCTCTTTTTATATTTGGAAAAATCGTCTTCGTATGCAGAAATCAAGCCGTCTAGTACTCTTTGACAGGACAATAAATCTCCACCCGAAAAATAACTGGAAATTACTTTCGGCATACCACCCAACACCAAAAACTGCTTATATAATTCCAACGCTTTAGTATGAATTACTTCTGGCAAGGGTTGTTGAGGAGAAGCCTCAGTAATGGTTTTACGAAGTAGTTCTGCATTTGCAGCCCGTAAAAACTCTGCAAATGAAAAGGGATAAAGGAATAATGAACTCACCCGCCCTACACCGTATGAGGGTAGTTCTGCCAATGCAAACTCCAAAAGTGAACCTGCTGCAATGATATGTAATTCGGAATATTGCTCATAAAAAAAACGTAAAGAAGAGATAGCAGGTAAACAGCTTTGAATTTCATCGAAAAACAAAAGTGTTTCGCCTGGAATAATTGCCGTTTCATAAAGAACAGATAATTTTTCACAAATACTTTTTGGACGCAAGTTTCCTTCAAAAATACTTTTTAATTCGCTATCTTGTTCAAAATTTATTTCTACATAACTCTTAAACTGCTTACTGAAATTCCGTACGACTGATGATTTCCCTACCTGTCGTGCACCCCTAATCAATAATGGTTGTCTTTCTTTATCATTCTTCCAACGGATCAATTCTTCTTCTATATCTCGCTTGTAATATGTCATTTTGCATTGTATTTTTATTGTTTATGCGACAAAGATAAGTATTTTGTAGTTTTTACAAGGCAATAATTGTAATTATTTTCAATTTATACAAGGCAATAATTGTGTGATAATATAATTTATACAAGGCAATGTATGTGAGCTTTTTCCAGTTATGAAAGTTATTTAATTCTCAATATCTCAATTTCTATCATAAAGAAATGCAAAATTAATTTATTAAATTTCCTATCCTACTTTTTTAAAATTGAAACAAAGAAACCCTACACATAAATATATCCCAAGGATTTGTTTCGATTTACTGATAATAATATAGAAAAAATCGAACCAAATGTTTTACCATTGTTTTACCCATATAAAAAACAAAAGACCTACACTTTCATGTAAGTCTTTCATTTTCAGCAGTCGGGATGACAAGATTCGAACTTGCGACCACTGGTCCCCCAGACCAGTACTCTAAACCGGGCTGAGCTACATCCCGCGGTTTAATTTGGTGGTACAAAAGTAATCAAAAAAAATATTTTGAGGAAATCTGGAAGTGGATTTTTAATTGGAATCACAATAACGGACTGAAAAGTCGCGCAAATGATTCTTTTAGTTTTTGTTCTCTGTTTCTGTTTGCCCAAACCTCCAATGTTAGTTCTTCACAATTTTCTATATCTTTAATGAAAAGATTTCTCAAACTACCCGCCGTTTCTTGGTCATAAATAAAGGCATTTGCTTCGAAATTTTGACTAAAACTGCGTTCATCCATATTACTTGAACCCACAATGGAAATAATATCGTCTATCACAATGGCCTTACTGTGTAAAAATCCGTCTTTATAATGATAAACTCTGACACCGGCTTCGAGAGTTTTTTCAAGATAACTTGCTGTACTTGCATCTGAAAAATGAGAATCAGATTTCACAGGTATCATCAAGCGCACATCGATACCAGCCAGTGCAGCCATTTGAATGCAACATGCAATTTCATCTGTCGGCATGAAGTATGGAGATTGTATATAAATATATTTAGAAGCTGACATAAATGCAGATGCAATTCCATGCATAATCGCAGGCCAGTCGGAATCAGGTCCGCTACTTACAATCTGAATTAAATTATTTCCATAAGATTTTGGCTTTGGGAAGTACTCTGATCCTTCTATCAATTTACGATCTACAAAATACCAATCGACAATAAATAGCTGTTGAAGACCGTGAACTGCAGCTCCTTCAAGTTTAATAAAAGTGTCTCGCCAGATTCCAAGTTCGTTTCCATATCGGTATCTATCAGCTACATTTAACCCACCAATAAAACCTTCTTTCCCATCTATAACTACAACTTTACGGTGATTTCTGTAATTAATTTTATTTGTACGGGAAATTTGCCATCGGAACGGCAAAAAAGGGCTAACAAAAACGCCTGCATCAGTCAGGGATTCGAGGTATTTGTTCGACAATTTAAAACTACCCCAATAGTCGTAAATCATTCTGACCCGAACACCCGATTTGGCTTTTCGAATAAGTAATTCGCGCAGACTGTTGGAAATTCTGTCATCATCGAAAATAAAAAACTGAATATGAATATGATCCTTAGCATTATCAATCGCTTTAAAAAGTGCAGCGAAAGTTTCTTCACCATTTGTTAGTATTTGTACTTTATTGTTGGGGTACCCAATCGCTTCCCCACTGTTGTACAGAAGTTTAACAAGGTTGAGTTTGTTTTTTTCAACATCAAAAAGATTAATCTTTTCTATGTCAAATGCAGCATTCTGCTTATCGTTTTGACGTCGGAGGCTTTTCTTGGAAATTATTTTTTTCTTTCGGTAATCCTGGCCAAACAATAAATATAGCCACATTCCGAGAACAGGTAAAAACAACAGCACCAAAACCCATGAAATTGACTTGACCGGATTGCGGTTTTCTAACACTAAAACTGAGATTATAGTAATCAGTGTGTATAAATATAGTAAAATCAGAATTGTGGAAAAAACGTGTCTCATTTATTCTCAAAAAATTTATTTATTTTCAAAAAACAGCCATTTGTGACCATCAAAATTTTTATCTGAAACAGGTAATTTATTCAATATTGGAGCTTTAACTCCATCGCCAATGTAAACAGGTGAAATTTCAATATTAGCTTCATCCCACAATCCTGCCTCTATAAAGCTGTTCAGAATGCTTGCTCCACCTTCGACCAATACAGAATTAATATTTTTTTCAAACAATATTTTCAGAATACTTCTTAAAACGTGTTCGTCGAAAACAACTTTGATAAACTCCAGATTATGCTCATTTTCACGATATTTTTCTGAAAAAACAAGCGTCAAAATACTGCGATCAAACAAATTATAATCAGACGGAATTCGCCCCTGCCGATCGATAGCAATACGAACAGGTGATTTACCCGACCAGTTTCGCACTGTAAGTGAAGGATTATCAAGCAACACGGTATTAGCTCCAACCAGTATAGACTGATTCTCAGCCCGCATTTTGTGTGTCAGCTGTTTGGTTATTGCATTTGAAATCAACAACGGTTCTTCGGTTCTGTCTGTGCGTTTTTTATCAATAAATCCATCCTTCGTTTGTGCCCATTTCAGCAAAACATAAGGACGCTGTTGCTCCTGAAAAATAAAAAAACGTTTATTCAGTTCGCGACATTCCTTTTCCAAAACCCCTACTATCACTTCAATCCCTGCTTTCCGCATCAATTCCACTCCCCTTCCTGACACCTTCGGATTTGGATCGAGCGTACCGATTATCACTTTTGGAATTTTATGCTCAATTATAAAATCGGCACATGGTGGAGTTTTTCCATAATGGGAACAAGGTTCGAGATTCACGTACAAAGTTGATTCAGCAAGCAAACTTTTATCCTTTACCGAGTTAATGGCATTAGGTTCGGCATGGGCTTCGCCATAACGTCGATGATAACCTTCGCCAATAATTTTATCATTGCAAACCACCACAGCACCCACCATAGGATTGGGAGCTACATAACTCACTCCATTTTGTGCCAGTTGAAGGCAGCGATACATGTACTTAAGTTCGGAAGTCATAGTTGACTAGTTAATTGGTTTATCGGTTAATTGACATATTGCCACATCAGCACATTTCAGCTATCTTTGCACCCATGCAAACGGCTATTAAAAGAATAAAATCTGAGCTTGAAGGGTTTTACCCTGAAACCGAAATCCGGAGTTTCAGTCAGTTGATAATTGAAAAACTGACCGGTTTCTCGCGCACCGAAATTATCGTTAACAAAAATACACAATTTTCTGAGAAACAATATCATGAAATTGAAACTTTTCTTGAAAAATTAAAAAAATTCATTCCTATTCAATATATTTTGGGCGAAACGGAGTTTTACGGACTGACTTTTAGCGTCAATGATTCGGTTTTGATTCCACGCCCCGAAACAGAAGAACTGGTGGACTGGATACGAACGGAAAATGACCGAAATGCCACTCTGAACATACTCGATATTGGCACAGGAAGCGGTTGTATAGCCATTAGTCTGAAGCATGAGTTCCAAAATTCGGCAGTAGATGCATTTGATATTTCAGAAGCAGCACTGGAAACAGCCCGAAGTAATGCCAACCGCAACCAACTTGAAGTAAATTTCTCGATTGTTGATATTCTGATTGCACCTGAATTCACTAAAAAATGGGATATCATCGTCAGTAATCCACCTTATGTGCTGGAAAAAGAAAAGGCTGAGATATTGCCCAATGTACTTGAAAACGAACCACATTTGGCACTTTTTGTCCCAAATAACGATCCATTGATTTTTTACCGCAGCATAGCAAAGTTTGCTATGAAACAGTTGAAGCCAAACGGAAAGTTGTATTTTGAAATCAATCGGCAGTATGGAAAAGCTACAACAGAATTACTTTCTGAACTGGGTTTCATAGATATTGAAATGCGAAAAGATATTTTGGGTAACGATAGAATGGTGAAAGCAGTTTATAGTCTGTAGTTTATAATCGAGAGTATGAAGATATTTCACAAAGACAATACCTGGTTTCATTTTTCACTGTTACTGTTTGGTGTTTTTTGTATCTCATGGTCGGCCATCCTGGTGAAGTTAACCGGAATCAGCGGATTTGCGTCAGGTTTTTACCGCTTTTTATTTGGTACAATAGCAATAATTCCGATTTGGATCTATTTCAGGAAACCAATAACGGACCTCAAAGGCGTACGAATTGCAATTATTTGTGGTGTTTTTTTCGCTTGCGACATTGCCTTGTGGAATACGTCCATCATGCTTTCAAAAGCCTCTATCTCTACACTTCTTGGCAATCTTGCTCCGGTATGGGTGGGAATAGGAGCGTTACTTTTTATGAAAGAAAAGCCTACACGCATTTTCTGGATTGGTACAGCTATAGCAATTTTGGGAGTATCTATAATTATCGGATTAACTGAAGTTCTTCAGGCAAAATTAAACTTCGGAAACAGCTTAGCAATTTTTGCCAGTATGTTTTACGGAGGATATCTTATTACGGTTCGCAAAGGACGTATCACGCTCGACACATTTTCGTTTACTACTATCGCCACTATTTCAAGTACAGTGGTACTTGGTCTAATTTGTCTCTTTACCTCTACCCCGCTTTGGGGCTATCCACCCAAAACCTGGATTTATTTAGGTACATTGGGTATTTTTCCTCATGTTTTCGGGTGGCTTGCCATTAATCAGGCTCTCGGACATATCCGACCTACAGTGGCTTCGGTTAGCCTACTAAGCCAAACTGTCTTTACTGCCATTTTCTCTGTTTTTATTTTAGATGAAGTACTCACGATTCACGAAATTGGCGGTGCAGTAGTAGTGCTGGTGGGGATTTATCTGGTGAATCGAAAGAAATGATTCAATTTTTCAAAGTGTAAAAAATAAATACGGTTGTTAGTTCGTTATATTATTAGCGAACCGAAGGTTTTATTATAATCGTCTAAATCAAAAAATCATGAAAAGAACCATGTTTATTGTGCTGATAAGTTTATTGGCAATTTCGTGTGCAAAAAAACAGAAAGAAATTACTACCGATGTAACCACTTTTTGCAAATTAGAAAAAGCTGAAGTAAAAAGTGCAAGTAACTATGACAAATGTATTGCTCCGCCTCCGACACTGAAAAGCAGTGTAAGATTTGAAGCACCTCATGAAGCTACTACCGAAGTTATCAAAAAGAAAATCATTAAAGATGGAAAGCTGGGAATTCAAGTTCAGAATCTGCAAATCGCCAAAAAGCAGATTGACTCGCTCGTGAAAAGCATGGACGGCTACTATGCGAACGAAAACCTTAAGAACGACAATAACCAATCGGGCTACGAACTGACCATCCGCATTCCGGTTGTGAACTTCGACAAATTCATGAGCTCCACCGAATCCGGAAACTTCAAAGTGCTCTACAAGGAAATTTCAGCCCGCGATGTAACCGAGGAGTTTGTTGACCTCACCACCCGCCTCAACAGCAAACGCACTGCTCTAGGCCGTTACAACGAAATTATGAAACGAGCCGATAAAGTGAAAGACATTGTCGAAATTGAAGAAGCTATCCGAAATCTTCAGGAGGAAATTGAAAGCAGCGAAGGAAGACTCCGCTACCTGAACGACTGCGTGAATTACAGCACACTAAACCTGACTATTTCCACCGAAAAAGATTTCGCCTATCGACCTCAAAAGCGCGACAGTTTCTGGGAAAAATTCAAAGAATCGGTTGTGGAAGGTTGGTTCGGTTTGGTAGATTTTGTGTTGGGATTGTTCGGAATGTGGCCGTTGTTGATTGTGATAATTCCGTTGTATATTTTAATCCGCAAATGGATTAAACACCGGAAATTGCGAAAACAACAAAACAATTAAAATATTATAGAGACGCACAATTTGTGCGTCTCAATTTTCTCAAAATAACTTTTAATCAGCTTGTTTTTAAAACTCAAGAAAGTTCCACTTCGGAATTAATGAGTAACTTTACTTGGGAGCAGTATTATAAAGGTAAATTCCTATTAGAAGAAAGACCACATTGGGCAGCCAGACTGCCTGAAACGGTGTCATTGCACCCCCAACAGAGAAAGAAGTCGACATGGTTGTAAAAAGAATATATATCGAGCTGAGTGCTAACCCGATACCCAAGTGAACACCCATTCCACCACGCACTTTACGGGAAGAAAGTGAAACACCGATTAATGTAAGGATAAATGCTGCAAGTGGCATTGCAAATCGTTTATAATATTCGTCCTCAAAGCCCTGGATATTCCCTACTCCACGGTTTTTTTGTCTCTGTAAATAACTTCCTAACTGATTATTATTTAACTGTGGAGCTTCGGCAGCCGTAATAAAAAATTCTTCCGGTTTTACATTGATGGTAGTATCTTTTGTTGCTCCACGTGTAATGGTTTCACACATGCCGTTGAAATCGCGTTGCAAATAATCTGTTATTTTCCAGTGATAAGCAGAATCCCAACTTACTGACTGAGCTGTTAGTCTGGAAACCAGTGTTTTGTCCTCAAATTTTTCCAGCGAAAACCGATATCCCGTATTATTAGCCACTTCATACCTTTCGATGTACATGATTACACCTTTTTCAACCTGCATTTGAACATTTCTGGCATTATCCTGTTTGATTTTCCTGACATATTTATCCTCGAACGAAAGCATTTTTTTGTTGGCGGGAGGTATGATATAACCACCTACAACGAAGGAAATTGAGGATATAACCAGAGCGGAAATAAAATAGGGAAGCATTAATCGTCTGAAACTCACTCCACTGGAAAGTATCGCAATAATTTCCGTGTTGGTTGCAAGTTTTGACGTAAAGAAAATAACAGCGATGAATGTGAACAGCGGACTGAACATATTCATATAAAACGGAATAAAGTTCAGATAATATTCAAAAATAATGGCTTTGAGCGGTGCATTATTTTCGAAAAACTTATCCATTTTCTCAGTCAGATCGAAAACCACGGCAATACTCAATATCAGAGCAATGGAGAAAAAGTAAGTCCCCAAAAATTTCCTGATAATGTACGTATCAATTCGCTTTAAGCCAAATGTCCGGTATGTGATTTTCATTTTGAACTTTATATACTTTTCACTTTATGTACTTTAAAAACTTTATGAACTTTTAAAACTGATTACAATCTTCTTCCAAGTTGTTCCATCATTCCTTTTTTCCAGTTGGTGAAATCACCAAGTTGAATATGCTCACGTGCTTCGGTAACCAAAGCAAGATAAAAAGCAAGATTATGAATCGAGGCAATCTGCAAAGCCAGATATTCCTTGCTGATAAATAAATGACGCAAATAAGCTTTTGAATAGGCATGGTCAACATAAGATGTTCCTGATTCATCAAGTGGCGAAAAATTGTTTTTCCACTTTTCGTTTTTCATATTCATAATGCCGTTGCGTGTAAATAGCATGCCGTTTCTTCCATTTCTGGTCGGCATTACACAATCAAACATATCCACACCCCGTTCAATTCCTTCAAGTATGTTCTGCGGAGTTCCAACACCCATTAAATAACGGGGTTTATCCTTCGGTAGTATTTCGTTCACCACCTCAATCATTTCATACATTTTTTCAGTCGGCTCACCAACCGCCAGACCGCCAATTGCATTTCCTTCACGGTTTTGTGAAGCAATAAATTCTGCCGACTGCCGCCGCAAATCAGGATACACACATCCCTGAACAATTGGAAAAAAAGTCTGAGAATACCCATATTTTGGCACTGTTTCGTCGAAATGTTTTAATCCACGTTCCAACCAACGATGCGTCAGTTCCATCGATTTTTTAGCATATTGGTAATCGGCAGTTCCCGGCGTACATTCGTCGAAAGCCATGATTATATCAGCACCTATCGTTCGCTGAATATCAACCACATTCTCCGGTGTAAAAAGATGTTTACTTCCATCAATGTGGGAGCGAAATGTTGCACCTTCTTCTTTTAGTTTACGATTTTCGGAAAGCGAAAAAACCTGAAAACCACCACTATCTGTCAGAATTGGTTTATCCCAACCGTTAAATTTATGCAAGCCACCGGCACGTTCTAACGTATCAATACCGGGACGCAGATACAAATGATACGTATTTCCGAGAATAATCTGAGCTTTAATATCTTCGTCCAATTCGTGTTGATGAACAGTCTTAACCGATGCAACCGTACCGACAGGCATAAAAATAGGCGTTTGGATAACGCCATGATCTGTGTGAATAATGCCGGCCCTTGCGTTTGAGTTTGGGTCTGTATGCTGAACTTCAAAAGTCATCCGTTTGTGATAGTTTTATTAGCCTTTGATAAAATTTTCAAGAATTTTCTGTCCTGCATCGCCCGATTTTTCAGGATGAAACTGAACAGCTGAGAAATTATTCTTTTGAATAGCCGAACTGTACGGAAGTACGTAATCAGTTTTGGCAATCGCGTTATCGCATTCTTCTACAAAATAACTGTGAACAAAATACATATACGCACCATCCGAAATTCCTTTGAATAAACCCGATTTCAGGTTTACAATATTATTCCAACCAATTTGAGGGACTTTCAACCCTTTTTGCGGGAAAAGTTTTACCTTTTGATCAAAAATACCCAGACATTCCGTATCATTTTCTTCGGAATGACTACACATTAGCTGCATACCCAGACAAATTCCCAAAACGGGCTGAGTAAGCGAGCAAATCAGTTTATCAAGTCCTTTTTCTTTCAGGTAATTCATTGCAGATGAAGCTTCACCAACTCCAGGAAAAATAACCCGGTCGGCTGAGCGTATTTCGTTATAATCATCTGTCACAACTGCCTTTACACCAATACGTTCCAATGCAAAAAGCACTGAGCGTATGTTTCCGGCATTGTATTTTATAATAACGACTTTCATTAAAATTTAGTTGGAAAGTTTGTAATGTAGAAAGTTTGTAAAGAAAGACATGTATTACTTTCCAACTTTATGAACTTTAAAAACTTGATTACCTGATTATATCAATCTATTTGTGGCTGTATCCGGAAAAATAACGGCAGGTTTGAATGTTTTGGCTTCTTCAAACTCCAACATGGCAAAAGCCATAATTATCACAATATCACCGGGTTGAACCAACCGTGAAGCTGCTCCATTTAGACAAATAACCCCTGAACCTCTTTTACCTGAAATAACGTAGGTTTCAAATCGTTTACCGTTGTTATTGTTGACTATACTAACCTTTTCATTGGCAATAATATTGGCTGCATCCATCAAATCTTCATCAATGGTAATACTCCCGATATAATTCAGATTGGCTTCAGTTACCGAAACACGATGAATTTTTGATTTTAATACGTGAACAAACATGTGCTTAATTTTTCAATTTCTAATCACCAATTCTTAATTTTGAATTACTGCTGTTGCGTTTACATTTAACATGTATTGATATTAAAATAAGCTAAGTTGCTCTTTGACATTTTGATTGAATTGACGTTCTTCGCATAGCAAGTCACGTATAGGTGTTTTGTCTAAGGCAGAAACACCAAGT
>CAIQOG010000336.1 GCA_903873355.1 uncultured Bacteroidales bacterium | reverse complement strand
CACATCCACATCGCGCTGAACATCAACGCGGTATGCCGGAACATGAAGCACGTAGCCTTCTTCATTCTGACTTACAATCTTCATTTCGAGTGCATTCAGAATGGTTTCAATATTTTCTTTACCTATGGCTTTCCCAATTAAGGTGTTGATTTTACGTAATGAAACTTCGACTTCGAAAGGTTTTACTTCTTCGGGATAAACATCAACGATTTCACTCGAAATTGTTCCTCCGGCTACTTCCTGAATCAACAAAGCACACCGTTTCAGCACGTAAATCGTATTGGTTGGGTCACAACCACGCTCGAAACGGAAAGAAGCATCGGTGTTCAAACCATGACGGCGAGCAGTCTTACGAATTGAAACCGGATTAAAATATGCACTTTCCAGAAAAACATTTTGAGTAGTTTCTGTAACACCTGAATCCATTCCGCCAAACACACCACCAATACACATCGGTGTTTCAGCATTGCAAATCATCAAATCTGCAGAATTTAGTTTACGTTCAGTTCCTTCTAACGTGGTAAATAGAGTTCCTTCTGCCATTGTTTTCACACGAACTTCGCAACCTTTTATCTTGTCTGCATCAAATGCATGAAGTGGTTGTCCAAGTTCGTGAAGCACATAATTGGTAACATCCACAATATTATTAATTGGCCGAAGTCCGATTATCAGCAATGCATTTTTCAGCCATTCAGGCGATTCGGTCACTTTTACTCCTGAAATTGTCACCGCCGAGTAGCGCGGACAAGCATCTGTATTTTCAACGGTCACCGGAATAGTGAGTTTTGTATTTTGAACCGCAAAAGCATCAACCGAAGGTTTGGTGAGCTTTACTGCAGGATTTTTCAACGCAAAATAAGCAGCCAAATCGCGGGCAACACCATAGTGCGAAGCTGCATCCACACGGTTAGGGGTAATATCTACTTCCAGCAGGTAATCGCTTTTTATTCCGTAATAATCTTTGGCCAAAGTTCCAACAACAGCTTCAGAAGGAAGCACGATAATGCCATCATGACTAATTCCAAGACCTATTTCATCTTCCGCGCAAATCATTCCCATTGATTCTACTCCACGAATTTTTGACCGTTTGATAGTAAAACTTTCGTCGCCCGAGTAAAGGATTGTACCTACGGTTGCTACTACTACCTTTTGACCCGCTGCCACATTAGGTGCTCCACAAACAACCTGTAACGGTTCTTCTGCGCCGACATTTACTGTCGTCACATGCAGGTGATCGGAGTTTTCATGTGCAGCACAAGTCAGAACTTCGCCAATCACCAAACCTTCCAAGCCGCCTTTTACAGTTTGAACTTCTTCTACTCCACCAACTTCCAAACCGATTGAAGTCAGTGCTTTTGATAAATCATCAGGAGTTACATCAATATTAATGTAGTTTTTCAGCCAGTTATACGAGATATTCATACTATTTAAGTGTATTTTATTTGAAGCCACAAAGATACGATTATTTTTAATGTTAGCGAACCTGAATACCACCAAATGAACAGTAGTCAATTCATTTTTCAAATGATAACGCAAAAATTCTGCACAAAAAAGTTTGAAATGTGTATTTATTCATTATTTTTGCCGCCACAACTTATTAAATACTCAACAAAATGATACAGGAAAATTTCATCCGTCTTTTTGAAGATTCGTTCAGAAATAACTGGGAATTACCAGCATACAGTAATTATGGCGAAGATTTAACGGTCACCTATGCTGATGTTTCAAAACGCATCGCCCGTCTTCATATTCTTTTTGAGCAATGCAAACTTAAACCAAATGATAAAGTGGCACTTATTGGCAGAAATAATGCTAACTGGGCTATTACTTATCTTGCCACAATCACTTATGGTGCAGTTGTAGTGCCAATTTTACAGGATTTTAACCCCAATGATGTACATCATATCACAAATCATTCCGAGTCTACACTACTTTTTGCTGGCGACAATATTTGGGAAAATCTTGAAGAAGAGAAACTCACAACCGTGAAAGCAGTATTTTCACTTACCGGATTCAATTGTATCACCATTTTAAATAAAGAACCGAAACCGGAAAATGAAGAAAATGTAGTTCATGAAAAACTGGTAATGAAATACTTACAACCCGATTATATAAATAGTTTATTTCATGCCAAATACTCACATGGTTTCCATCGCGACCATGTACGTTATATTGACAAACCAAACAATGAGCTTGTATCTATCAATTACACATCTGGCACAACGGGATTCAGTAAAGGAGTTATGACCAGCGGAAACGCCATTGCCGGGAATATTACCTTCGGGTTGAAAACCGGAATTGTGGCACCACGATACAAGATTATCTCATTTTTACCTTTAGCTCATGCATACGGCTGTGCGTTCGAGTTTCTGACTTCGACTGTTGCAGGTTGCCATATACATTTTATAGGTAAAATTCCTTCTCCAAAAATTCTGCTCACAGCTTTTTCGGAAATAAAACCTAATGTAGTTTTTCTGGTACCGCTTATAGTTGAGAAAATATACAAAAAACAAATTCAACCTTTGTTGGCAAAACCTTCTATGCGATGGGTTTTGAGCATTCCTTTCCTCGATCAGCCTATACTAGCTCAAATTCGCAAAAAACTGATGGACGCCTTCGGTGGAGAATTTTCACAAATTGTCATCGGTGGAGCACCACTGAACGCTGAAGTGGAAGAGTTTTTTGCAAAAATAAAATTTCCGTACACTGTTGGTTATGGCATGACAGAATGTGCTCCTCTTATCAGTTATGCCGACTGGAAAGATTTTATTCCCAAATCGGCCGGCAAAGTTCTGGATGTAATGAAGGCTAAAACTATTGATGTAGAACCAAATACTGGTGTGGGTGAAATATGTGTTAAAGGCGAAAATCTGATGGATGGATATTATAAAAACCCTGAAGCAACTAAACTTATAATAGATAAAGATGGCTGGCTACATACCGGTGATCTTGGTACAATTGATGAAGAAGGAAATATATTTATTCGTGGACGAAATAAAACCATGATTCTGGGTGCCAGTGGACAAAATATTTACCCTGAAGAGATAGAAGCCAGGTTGAATAACATGCCATATGTAATGGAAAGTCTGGTTATTGAAAGTAACGGAAAACTTATTGCTTTGGTATGCCCGGATTATGAAGCGGTAGATGCTGACGAAAATGTGGATCAAAATCAATTGGAAGAATTGATGGAAGAGAACAGGAAAACATTAAACTCAATGGTCGCATCATATGAAAGCATTTCGAAAATTCAACTTTACCCTCATGAATTTGAAAAAACACCTAAGAAAAGTATTAAAAGATACCTGTATTCAGCTACAAAATAAAATTCTATTATATTGACAACTTGATATTTAGAAATATTTTCAATGCATAATAAAAAAAAGTTGTTATTTATTAATATAGAAATAAAAAATAATGTATCTTTGCAGCGATTTTGAATAGCAAAATTAACATGTTAAATTTTAAAAGTTTTAAAGAAATGAAAAAAGTATTATTGTTTTGCGTAGTAGCTGTAGCTCTTGCTTCATGCGCTCCTAAAGCTAAAGAAGAAGCTCCTAAAACTGATTCAACTGCTGTTGTTGTTGATTCTTTGAAAGCTGACTCAACTGTTGTAGCTGATACAACTGCAGTTAAAAAATAATTACCGAACAAGTAATTTTTTGCAAAATCTAAAGTCTGAAAGATATAATTCTTTCAGACTTTTTTGTTTTTTTTCTTTTAAACAGGTTGATTCAGAAAGAAAATCATCATAAATCACCATTATTTAACGTAAAACAAAAAATATTATAAAAAAAAGTGAGATTTATTAATGTTCAATTAAAATAATAGTGTAACTTTGCATCGATTTTGAATTGCAAAACAAACATGTTAAATTTTAAAATTTAAAAAGAAATGAAAAAAGTATTATTATTTTTTGTGGTAGCTATGGCTCTTGCTTCTTGTGCTCCTAAAAAAGCTGACGACGCAACTAAAGTTGATTCAACTTCAGTTAATGTTGACACTGCTAAAGTTGACACTGCTAAAGTTGACACTACAGTTAAAAAATAACTGTTAAGCTAACGCAAAAAGAAATTCTTGCAAGCTAATAAGGTTCGTTATCCAATAACGAACCTTATTTTTTTGTGTATTATATTCATTTCACTCATTTTTTGTACCTTTGCAGCACAAAATTAAAAACTAAAAAAGATTATGTTACGAATTGCAGTTCAGGCAAAAGGAAGGTTGTATGATGAAACCATGTTGTTGTTATCCGAAACCGGAATAAAACTGGAATCGGGAAAAAGATTATTACTGCTTCCTGCCAAAAACTTCCCACTCGAAGTTCTGTTTTTAAGAGATGATGATATACCACAATCTGTAGCAGATGGCGCAGCTGATGTAGGTATTGTTGGCGAAAATGAATTTGCAGAAAAGAAGAAAAATGCCGCGATTACAAAGCGACTTGGTTTTAGTAAATGCCGTCTGTCATTAGCTATACCTAAAGAAGTTGATTACAAAGATATCAGTTGGTTCAACGGTAAAGTCATTGCCACATCCTACCCCGAGATACTTGGAGATTTTCTGAAAAAGAAAAACGTAAAAGCTGATATTCATATCATTACCGGTTCGGTGGAGATTGCACCAAGTATTGGCTTGGCAGATGCTATTTTCGACATTGTAAGTTCCGGAAGCACACTGGTAACCAATCATTTAAAAGAAGTAGAAGTACTTATGAAGTCGGAAGCACTTCTGATTTCAAACCCAAATCTTAGTTCAGAAAAAAAGGCAATTCTTGATGAACTTCTTTTCCGTATTGAATCAGTTCAGTTGGCCGAAGATAAAAAATATGTTCTTATGAATGTTCCGACCGAAAACATTGATAAAATAATTGAAATGTTACCGGGAATGAAAAGTCCTACTATCATGCCTTTAGCTAAAGAAGGTTGGAACTCGTTGCATACTGTTATTGATGAAAAACGATTCTGGGATATTATCGGTAAACTAAAATCCCTTGGTGCAGAAGGTATTCTTGTAATTCCAATTGAGAAAATAATTCTTTAATATTTGGTTGACCGGTTGATTGGTTGATTCGTTAGTTATTGTGAACTGTCAATTTGATTATTGTGAATCTTTGTATAGATCGTGGAAATTCGAGCACAAAAGCCGCCGTATTCAATCGTAATCAATTGATTGAAACCCTGGTGTATGTTGATTTTGGACTTACTGAAATTGAAGTTTTATTCGAAAAATTCCCGATAAAAAATTGTATTCTGTCAAGTGTTGTTAAAAACAACGAAAATATCATTCAGGAATTAACCCGAAAATCGCAATATTTCATCGAACTTACTTCTAAAACAACGCTTCCAATCAAAAATCTATACGAAACTCCCGATACATTAGGGAAAGACCGGATTGCTGCTGTAGTGGGAGCTGCTTTTCTGAAACCTGACACTGATTTACTTGTTATAGATGCCGGAACAGCTATTACTTATGACTTTATAAACTCAGAAAATGAATATAATGGTGGTAACATTGCTCCCGGTCTGAGCATGCGTTTACAAGCTATGCATGAATTCACCAGCAAACTACCCCTCGTCGAAGCAGAAACAGAAAGTCCATTTTTGGGAACAAACACCAAATCGGCCATACTTGCCGGAGCTTTTCAGGGAATTATTTTCGAAATGGATGGTTATATTAATTCATTAAAAATTAAATATCCACAACTTTCAACTTTTTTAACTGGTGGTAGCACTTTTTACTTTGCCAACAAACTAAAAAACACCATCTTTGCAGAAAAAAATTTAGTTTTAATCGGTTTGAACCGGATACTCGAATATAATGTACAAAATTAAGTCAATAATTCTCATTCTCTCAGCAATATTCCTTGCTCAACTTACTTCCGGTCAAAACAATACAAATTCACCTTATACCCGATTCGGATTTGGTGATATTAGCGACACTAATAACGGTGAGCAAAGAGCTATGGGAGGTGTTTCTATTGGTACACGCAGCAACAGTAGTATCAATACCGTGAATCCTGCTTCTTATAGCTGTGTGGATAGTATGACATTTATGTTCGATCTAGGAGTTTCAGGTTTAATGTCGAATTTTTCAGATTCACCAACCAGAAAAGTTACCAAAGCTAACGGAAATCTGGAATATCTATCGTTGCAATTTCCACTTACCAAATGGCTTGGATTCAGTGCCGGAGCATTGCCTTATTCATTTGCAGGCTACAATTTCCACAATTCCGGTTCAATACCTCAATACGATTCGTCAACAGACACAGTTCAGTTTACGAAAAATTTTCATGGTGACGGTGGATTCAGTCAGGTTTATATGGGACTTTCAGCAAAACTCTTTAATCACATATCGCTGGGGTTCAATACATATTACATGTTCGGCACAATCAACAACTATCGCGACCTGATTTTCAGTTCTACAAGTGGAATTGCACCAACATCCGAATCAAATGCCCTGAAAGCAAACAGTTTCCGTGTTCGTTTTGGAGCACAGGTTTTCAATACTTTTGCAAAAAAACACGATGTGACACTTGGGGTTATTTACGAACAGAAAGCTAAATTAGATGGTAATTTTGTAAAAACGACTACCGGGGTTTCGGCAGATACCATTGCGCCAATTTATGGTTTTGAAACACCTACTATATATGGACTTGGGTTGTATTACACTTATGATAAAAGACTTTCAATAGGTATAGATTACAGCATGCAGGAATGGAAAGATGTTCAATTTAAAGGAATTACCGGCGAACTGAATAACCGTTCTAAATGGGCGATTGGGTTGGATTACACTCCAAATCCTTTAGGCCGAAAATATTCTGATCACGTGCATTATCGTGCAGGATTCAGCACCAGTGACTCGTACTACAATGTTTATGGCCAAAACTTACCTAAAAACTACAGCCTTTCTCTTGGTATCGGGCTACCACTTAAAAACAGTAGTACTGTGCTGAATACTTCCTTTGAATATGGGAAAATTGGCTCATTAGACCTTCTGAATGAGGATTATTACAAACTTACCTTTAGCTTTACTTTCAACGAACACTGGTTCTTCAAACGTAAACTCTGATAATAATTTCACTATTAAATAAAGCATGAGACCTGGAATTGGCAGTATCTTCAAAAGAGACTTTTCGAAGGCGATATTGGGTTTTCTGATTCTATTAGGGATTGGTGCATGTAGTACTAATACCGATAGCACAGAAAAAATTTCAGCAATTGCTGACAGGGCAAAAACACCACGACTTCATGCAACCGAGATAACTACTGTTATTTCCGATTCAGGTATTACACGATACCGCATTTCTGCACCTGTTTGGGAAATTTACGACCGTGCATTGCCACCCTATTGGGAATTTCCAAAAGGCATTCATTTGGAACGTTTTGACCCTATGTTGAAAGTTGACGCCAACATTCACAGCCAGTACGCCAAATTCAATGAAAACGAGCAAATATGGGAGCTTCGGGGAAAAGTACGTGCTATAAACCTTCAGGGAGAACTATTCGAGACGGAGCAACTTTTCTGGAATCAACGACAGGAAAAATTCTATTCTGATACGCTGGTAAAAATAACTCAGGCAACCCGCATTATTACCGGAATTGGATTCGAATCGAATCAAAACATGACTAAATACCTGATTAAAAGACCTCAGGGAATTTTTCCTGTTAATGAAAAAGATACAGGTGAATCGGAAACCACTTCTCCAGCTCCGAATTAATTCATTTCTTTAAAGCGCTGATACGCTCCCGGGCAATTCTGCAAAATTCATCGTTTATTTCGTAGCCAATAAAATTGCGTTTCAGCATACGAGCTGCAACAGCAGTACTACCTGAACCCATAAACGGATCGAGAACTAGATCGCCGGGATTGCTGCTAATCTCGATAAATGGCAGACAAACTTTCAGTGGTTTCTGAGTTTTATGAACCGACCGTTCTTTACCCATACAGAGGGGAGTTTCTATGAAATTATGCATCTTATTTACCGGCTTGTGATTCCATGTTTTCGGAATTCCTTTGGAAAAATGCACCAACATTTCCATACTGTTGGAGAACATTTTGCGGGTATAAATAGCCGGGAATGGATTGGTTTTATGCCAGTGGATTACTTTCCTGAACTGAAAACCAACACGTTCGACCATGCGATTAAGATATGAAACGAAGTCATCGCCGCACCACAAATAACCCGCAGCACCGGGCTTAGCAACCCTGAAACATTCACTTAAGACTTCTTCCATAAACTGAAGGTATTCTTCTTCTGATTTGAACCCATCAAATTCAAATTCCGTAACCACATCTTTGTGATTTTTCAAGCCTTCAACATTCTGAGCACGGTATTGATAATACGGTGGATCGGTAAAAATCATGTCAACACATTCATCCGGAAGCTTTTTCAACCCTTCGAGGCAAGACTGGTGATGTATGACGTTCAGTTGCATGGAATGAGGTTGATTTGGTTGATTGGTTGATTGGGTTAAATTTGGTGATATAATAATGGCAATGAATTACTGCTGTTGCGTTTACATTTAACATGTATTGATATTAAAATAAGCTAAGTTGCTCTTTGACATTTTGATTGAATTGACGTTCTTCGCATAGCAAGTCACGTATAGGTGTTTTGTCTAAGGCAGAAACACCAAGT
>CAIQOG010000335.1 GCA_903873355.1 uncultured Bacteroidales bacterium | reverse complement strand
GGCTATGCTGATTTTATAAAGGAAATTAATCTGGATAAAGACATTCGCATTAATGTTGATTTGAAACCTACAATAATAAATGCCAAAGAAGTAGAAGTAACAGCAGAAAAAAGCGACAAAAATGTTTCAAGTACAAATGTTGGTTCTGTGAAACTAGATATGGAAGAGATTAAAAAGATACCTGCTTTTTTAGGTGAAGTAGATGTTTTAAAAACCATCCAATTATTACCCGGTGTAAAATCTGCTGGAGAAGGAAATGCAGGGTTTTATGTTCGCGGTGGTGGTCCAGATCAAAATCTTATTTTATTAGATGAAGCTGTAGTATATAATGCGTCACATTTACTTGGTTTCTTTTCCGTATTTAATGGTGATGCCGTTAAAAGTATTAATCTTATTAAAGGTGGAATGCCTGCACAATATGGTGGACGACTTGCTTCTGTTCTCGACATCGCAATGAAAGAAGGGAATAATAAAGCATATCACGCTCAAGGCGGAATTGGTTTAATTTCATCACGTTTAACAATTGAAGGTCCTATAAAAAAAGACACGGGATCATTCGTCATCTCTGGAAGAAGAACATATATTGATGTTTTAGCAAAACCTTTAGCAAAACCAGGCTCCTCATTAAGACACTCCGGATATTATTTTTATGACCTGAATGCAAAAGTAAATTACCGCCTTTCCGACAAAGATCGATTATTCGCCAGCGGCTATTTTGGTCGCGATGTTATGAATTTTAAAGGGAGTACTGGCGGATTTAAAATGAATGTTTCCTGGGGTAATTCAACTGGGGTAATTAGATGGAATCACCTTTTCAGTGATAAATTATTTGTAAATACTTCTGCAATTTTTAGCGACTATAATTTCACTTTTGGAGCTGGGGAAAGTGGTTTTGAATTAAAATTATTTACAGGTATTCGTGATTGGAATGGGAAGGTTGATTTCGGATATTATCCCACAATTCGCCATGCAGTAAAATTCGGTTTAAATTATGTGAACCATACATTTACTCCTTTTAGCGCATCGGCTAGACAAGGCGATGTTACTTTCGATATTGCAAATACGAAAAAACAATACGCACATGAAATGGCTGTTTATCTTTCTGATGATTTTGACGTTACCGATAAAATAAAAATTCATGCCGGTTTACGCTATGGCTATTTTATTCAGGTAGGGCCATTTGATCGTTTTATAAAAGATCCTGTTAGTGGCCAAACAACACAAACAATCCATTATAGTAAAAATGAAAAAGTTAAACAATATGGCGGTCCCGAACCACGGGTTAATGTTCGTTATGAATTAAGTCCAAAATCATCTATTAAAGCTTCTTATACATATAACTTACAATACATCCATTTAGCTTCATTGTCAGCTGTAACGCTTCCAATTGACACATGGGTGCCTTGTTCTGAGCGTGTTCAACCACAAAAAGGGAATCAATTTTCATTGGGATACTTCAGAAATTTTAAAGACAATACTTTCGAAACTTCCGTTGAAATTTATTACAAGGATCTGCAAAATCAAATCGAATATAAAGATGGTACAATTCCAGGAAATGATATCGGTGATAATGCTGATAATAGTTTTGTTTTTGGGAAAGGACATGCCTATGGTGCCGAATTTTTTGTAAAAAAACGAATCGGAAAATTTAATGGATGGATTGGCTATACATTATCTTATACCAAAAGAACATTTCCCGATCTTAACAGAGGGAAGGAATTTTATGCAAAATATGACAGACGACACGATGCTTCTTTAGTATTAAGTTATGATCTGAATAAAAAATTAACCTTTTCAGCAATTTGGGTTTATAGCACAGGCAATGCTATCAGTGTACCTGTATCATATTACATTATTGATGGGAATATAACTTATGAATATGGTGATAGAAATAGTTTCAGAATGCCTGCATACCATCGCTTGGATCTTTCTGCCACTTATACACCTGATAGAAAAAGACACATTGAACGCAGAAAGCAACGTGTATTAAAACGTTTTGGACTAACAGATAAAGTTACAGTTGAGGATATCAGAATACCGACAAGGTTCTTTAAAGATTATGAATCAAGCTGGAATTTTAGCGTTTTCAATGTATATAATAGACATAATCCTTATATTATTTATTTTGCAAATGAAGGAAGTGCAAATGAAGGGAACTTAATTATAAAAGCGAAAAAAGTTTATCTATTTCCGATTTTGCCATCAATAACATGGAATTTTAAATTTTAAT
>CAIQOG010000334.1 GCA_903873355.1 uncultured Bacteroidales bacterium | reverse complement strand
TGTTGGGAAAGTCCCGTCAACAGTAAATGCACTTACTGGTAATTCATCACCAAAACCACCTAATATTTTTTCTAACACATCAGTAACAAATCCTGCAGGAGCATTTCTCATGGCTGATAATAAATGTTTTTTACCAGTTGCTACTTTTGGATAATCAACCTGTTGTAGATTTTCAAGCGATTTGTCTACAGCGTTAAAGTTCATATTCACAACCTTTTCACCTTTGTGAGAATAAGATTTAACGATGGCGTTTTTAATTTTTTGGATAGCCTCATCTTTAGGTAAGATTCCAGAAATAGCGAAGAAACAAGTTTGTAACACCGTATTTGCTCGTTTTCCTAGATGAGCATCTTGAGCCACCTTACTAGCATCAATCACATAAAATTTAATTTCTTTTTGAATGATTTCTTTTTGAATTTCAATAGGTAATTGATCCCAAATTTCATCTTTAGAATATGGAGAGTTTAATAAGAATGTACCGCCTTTTTTAAGATCGGCAACCATATTGAATTTCTCAATAAATTTAAATTGGTGACTTGCAATAAAATCTGCTTTATCAATTAAATAAGAAGAATAGATAGGGTCTGGTCCAAAACGTAAGTGAGAAATTGTTTGAGCTCCAGCCTTTTTTGAGTCGTAAACAAAATATCCTTGTACATAATTATCTGTGGTTTCACCAATAATTTTGATCGAGTTTTTGTTGGCACCTACAGTACCGTCGGATCCCAAACCATAGAATTTAGCTTCATAAGTTCCGGCCGGAGCAACATTTACTTCTTCTTTTAAAGGAAGCGATTTGAAAGTTACATCGTCGACAATACCGATGGTGAATTGGTTTTTAGGTTCGTTCAGTTCGAGGTTTTCGTAAACCGAAAGAATCTGAGCTGGAGTGGTGTCTTTTGAACCCAATCCGAAACGTCCGCCAACAATGAGTGGAGCGTTTTCTGTTCCGTAGAGAACTTCGCAGATATCCAGGTATAGTGGTTCACCAGTTGCTCCGGGCTCCTTGCTGCGGTCGAGTACTGAAATGCGTTTGACCGATTTTGGCAATACATTCAGGAAATATTTTGCAGAGAACGGGCGATACAAATGCACCACCAACAAACCAACTTTTTTACCCTGAGCAGCTAAATAATCAACCGTTTCGCGAATCGTTTCAGTAACCGAACCCATGGCAATGATAATGTTCTCAGCATCTTCAGCACCGTAATAGGTGAATGGGTGGTATTCGCGGCCTGTAATTTTTTTAATGTCCTGCATGTAAGCTTCAACAATATCCGGAACTGCATCATAGAAACGGTTCGAAGCTTCTTTGGCCTGAAAGAAAATGTCAGGATTCTGGGCAGTCCCGCGTGTTACCGGGTGTTCAGGATTAATTGCTTTATCCCTGAATTCCTGAATCAGTTTCATATCAACCAGCGGAAGCATGTCTTCCTTACTGATCACTTCGATTTTCTGAATTTCGTGTGAAGTACGGAACCCATCGAAAAATGCCATAAATGGAATGCGTGATTTTAATGTTGCTAAATGTGCAACACCGGCAAGGTCCATTTCTTCCTGAACCGAACCTGCT
>CAIQOG010000333.1 GCA_903873355.1 uncultured Bacteroidales bacterium | reverse complement strand
TGAAGTGCAAAGCCTTCGTGCATGTGATCAAAAAGTGAACTAAATTTTTTTTCGCTTTCGATTAATTGATTTTCGAATTCCTTACGTATAGAAATATCATGTATTATTTTAGAAATACCTGTGATTTTTCCCTCAGGATTCTTTAATGAAGAAACAGTAAGTGAAACCGGAAATGTTTCGCCGCTTTTTCTCATTCTTACCGTTTCGTAATGTTGAATCGTTTGATTATTCAGTATCTTATCAAGAATAATATTTTCATCGATAGTATTTTCCGGTGGGAATATCATCAAGATATTTTTCCCAATAGCTTCATCGGCAGTGTAACCAAACATTTTTTCGGCTGCATTGTTCCAGCTTTTAATAGTTCCATCCAGCGATTTACTGATAATTGCGTCTTCCGTCGATTCTACGATGGAAGCCAAATACCGGGAAGATTCATACTGAATTGAAAGTTCTTTATTAGCAGCTATTAATTCGGCTGATCGTAGCTCTACTTTTTCTTCTAGCTCATTGTTTTTGGTCTCAATTTCGTGGTTTTGTAATTCGATATCTTTGTAGGCACTTTTTAGTTCAGCAAGGGTAAGCAGTAACACTTGTTCATCAGCAACAACTTTTGTTTGTGTCTCTTTATTTAATAAAATATTAGCTTCGCTTAAAAAGGATTGTATCGGACTGGTAATGCTTCGCGTAAGGAACCACATTAAGAATATAACCAATATGCAGGAAACTAAAAGCAATATTGATGATATAAATTTTGAATCGGCTTCATACTTGATAACTTTTTTGAACGTGTTTTCGGCTTTGTTATCTGCAAAATCGGAGATTATAGTGAGGAAATAAACTAAGTTGTCGAATTTTACAATGATATTATTTTTAATTAGGCTTTCAATGCTGTCGCTGTGGGTATTTTTATTTTTTTTTAGCTGATAGAGTTTTTCGCAGGTATTTTTCCATCCAGTAAAGCTGGCCAACGTACTGTCGACTGTGGCTTTCTTGCCCAGGTATTTCAGTGAAACAATTTTGAAATTTTCCAGAATGATTTTATTATTCTTATCTATTTCAGTTTTCAGGCTGTTGAGTTGTTGGTCATTTTCTGTCAGTCTGATATTTCTGACAAGGTTTTGATTCAGAAAAATTTCGGTTTTAATTTCCCTTATAGCATTGCTCACGTGGTATGGATGCTCGTAAAGTAAACGTGTTTGCTCGCTGATGGTGTTCATTTGCATGGATAAGTAAATTGTTACCATCAACATGATGGAAAACACAATGGCAAATGCGATGCGAATCTTTGACTGAATATTAAATTTTATCATGTCTTGGTAATTTAACTAATGTGAGCCAAAAATCCTCAATTGATTTTACCACTTCAAAGAATTGATTCAGGTCAATTGGCTTAACTAAAAAGCAATTGGCATGTAGATTATACGCCTTTACAATATCCATTTCTGCTTTGGATATAGTAAGAATAATGACAGGTATGCTTTTCAGGTTTTCGTCGGCTTTAATTTCAGCCAGCACCTCCTGCCCGTTCTTTTTTGGCAGGTTAAGGTCGAGAATGATTAAGTCGGGGCGGGGGGCGTTTTTGTATTGATCTCTTTTGAAAAGAAAATCGGTTGCCTCAGCACCGTCATACACAATATGAAGGTTATTTCTCACCTTCCCGTCTTTTAAAGCTTCCTGAGTGAGCCGTGCATCGCCCGGATTGTCTTCAATTAAAAGAATTTCTACAAATTTTAGATTCATCATGATCGTTTTCATTTTTAAGTTTATATTGATATTGTACTTTCGCTTGCGAGAGAATACTTGTTTGTTCGATAATAGTCAATTTGCATTTAACAATTATATTTCTTTTCTTTCCCCAACTTTACCAACAACTCGTCTACTTCCTTTTTAAGCTCAACCATTCTCATTTCTCTACCGGTAAAGTAAGAATTCAGTGCCTCCCATTGATGCGTTTTTTTGATTATTTCTTTAAGAAGTTTTTTTCGCTCTATGGCAAATTGAATAGTCTTATAAAGAGTATTAGCGTTTAATTCCTGTTTTAAAATATAATCCTGTGCCCCTTCTTTTATCAGTGATAATGATAATTGCTCATCTTGTAATCCGCTAACTAAAACAACAGGTATATTATCTGCACAAATAACTACCTTATCGAAGGTTGCTTTTCCTGTGCTATCGGGTAAATTAAGGTCGAGCAGAATGAGAACAAAATTATTTTTAATGATTTGCTCGCATCCTTCTTTCAAGGTTTCAGCTACTTCAATCAGGTAATTATTAGTAGTGATTTCGTTTAGCATTTCTTTAATCAACCGACTATCGCCGGGATTATCCTCAATCAGTAGTATTGTTTGTTCTTCTGTATTTTTCATGATTTGCGAAAATTATTCAGATATTGTAAAATAAAAAGTAGTTCCTTCGTTTAGTGTCGATTCGAACCAAATAGTACCTCCATGCCGCTCTACAATGCGTTTGCAAACCGATAATCCTATGCCGGTTCCGGGATAATCTTTTACCGAATGTAAACGCTGAAAAACCATAAAAACCCGGTCGTGGTATTGCATTTCCATTCCTATTCCGTTATCTGCTACCGAAAACTGAACCATATTGTTCTGCTTTGTACAAGCGATATGTATTCTTGGCAATTCCGTTTTCTTGTGAAACTTAATGGCATTTTCAATCAGGTTTTGAAACACTCGTAGCATTTGCATTTCATCGGCTTTAATAACCGGCAAATCATCGATGGTTATTAAAGCATTATTCTCGGTTATCAATTGCTGCAAAATGGAAATAACCTGCTCAACAATCGTTTTGGTGTCAACTTGTTCAAAAGGTTTTGCATGGGTAGTTACCCTCGAAAATTCAAGTATATTGTTGAGTAGTTTTTGCATACGGGTTGCTCCATCTACCACAAAATGGATATATTCGTTGGCATCCTGGTCTAATTTATCTTTGTATTTACGTTCGAGCAATTGGGTAAAGCTCGAAATCATGCGTAAAGGTTCGTTAAGGTCGTGTGAGGCTACATAAGCAAATTGTTCAAGGTCTTTATTGGCTGCTTCCAATTCTTTAGCTCGTTTTCCTTTTTCCTCGTTTTGAAAAAAGAGCTCTTTGTTGGCAATAATTAATTCCGCCGCACGTTTAGCTTTCTCCTCGTTCTGAAATACGAGCTCTTTATTGGCAATGACCAACTCAGCAGCACGTTTAGCTTTCTCTTCGTTTTGAAAGGCAAGTTCTTTGTTGGCTATAATTAATTCAGCAGCACGTTTTTCTTTTTCTTCGTTCTGAAATACAAGTTCAATATTGGCTATCACCAACTCGGCTGCACGCTTTGCTTTCTCTTCAGTCTCAAACTCTAGCTCTAAATTGGCAATGATTAACTCGGCAGCACGTTTTCCTTTTTCTTCATTTAGCGAAGAAATTTCCTGAAGAGCATTTATTAATTCGGTGGTGCGTACTTTTGCTGCAGCAATTAAAGAATCAATTTCGTGGCGCAATTTGTTTAACTCTTCAATGAGTTCCTGGTGGGTTTTTTCCTGATCGTTCATAATATTATTTTTTTCAAAGTAGGAACATATCAGAACTTTCAAGCGGCGTTTTTCTACATTTTATTCTGTTTTCCTGAATGTATCGGCTACCAGTTGATATCTGTATTAGCTACACCGTCCGTTCTTGTGGCTAAGTATTAACTAAGTTTTATATAAGCAAAGTAGAATTACATATAAGCACCTGACTATAATTAGTTTAAATTATTTGTAAAACCGTTATTTTAAACCGAATATAACACCAATCATGGTGAATCTGAGAGGTATGCTACTTGCAAGAAAATCTTTTGGAATAGTATAAACTTTATATAGTTCTGCAATTATGAAAAGTATATTACACAAAGATAAGAATTAGTTCTACTTAAAGGGGTAATTTAACTAATTATTAATACAATTAGAAGAAGATTCTAAAAATAGTACATAAAATACTGATATATTTAACGTAAGTTCGATATTGAAATACACCTTACTTTATTGATTTATATTGAGTTATGGAAATTAAATTCCATATGAATCATATGTTTGTAGAATAATTGAACGTTTTATTAATTCGACTCCTTACGGTGTAGTACAATTTGCAAAAATCATTATCTATAAATATACGAATCCTAACAGATTCAATAAGTTAGCTTATATTAAACTCACGTTAATTTACACAAACAATTGAGTTTGTTTTTAATTGATTATCCGCAATTAACACATCATTTCAATGATTATCTGTATTTCATATTTTTTCGAGGTGATATTTAGGGGCGTAGCCCAGAAATCTTCGTAGCAGAATCAAATGTACACAAGCAAAGGGGCTTTAGCCCTGACATCTTAAACCTTAGATTTCAGGGCTATGCCCCTCAATTTCCATATTTTAAATTTTTCTACGAAGATTTCATGGCTACGCCCTTCTTCTTCAAATTGAAACATTTAATATTGCTTTGCATACTTTGCGGATAATCATTTATTTTTAAAAGCACATCAGTTCTTTTAAAATTTCATTTAAACCTCCTAATCGACAGACAGACGCAAATTAAGCAACGTTTATTTGACGGAATGAACAATTTTTATGTGTTTCTCATTGTGTTTCTGTGAACCATTTCACTTGCCCACTCGTTTTGTAATTCGTATCTTTGCAAGTTCTAAAAAAATATCATTTTGACAACAAATTCCGACATACAACCTCTCGACGCTTCAGAGTATGTAGAAGTGATTGGAGCACGGGTTCACAATCTCAAAAACATCGATGTTTCTATCCCACGTGACTCTTTGACGGTGATTACCGGATTAAGCGGCAGCGGAAAATCATCACTGGCATTCGATACCATTTTTGCTGAAGGTCAACGCCGGTATATCGAAACTTTCTCAGCTTATGCTCGCAGCTTTTTGGGCAATATGGAACGCCCCGACGTGGATAAAATTACGGGATTGAGTCCTGTAATTTCCATTGAGCAGAAAACCACTAACAAAAACCCACGTTCCACGGTTGGAACAACTACCGAGATTTACGATTTTCTGCGTTTGCTGTACGCACGTGCCGGCGAAGCTTTTTCGTATGTCACGGGTGAGAAAATGGTAAAATACTCTGAAGATCAGATTGTGGATTTGATTTTGAAAAACTACGAGGGTAAAAAAACCTTACTACTCTCGCCCCTTGTACGTGGTCGTAAAGGACATTACAAGGAACTCTTCGAACAAATCCGAAAAAAAGGCTATTTGCACGTACGTATCGATGGAGAGGTTCGCGAAGCTACTCACGGACTAAAACTGGATCGTTACAAAAATCACGATATTGAAGTGGTAATTGACAAGTTGCTGGTTGCCGAAAAGGATCGTGCCCGCCTGAAACAATCGATGCAAAAAGCCATGCAGCAAGGCAACGGAATTGTTATGATACTGGAAAAAGATACCGACGAAGCACGCTATTTCAGTAAAATGCTGATGTGTCCTACCAGCGGAATTTCGTATGACGAACCTGCACCGCATAATTTCTCGTTCAACTCGCCTCACGGTGCCTGTCATAAGTGCAAGGGACTGGGATTTGTGAATCAGATTGACATGGACAAAATTGTGCCCGACCGCAGCGTGAATATTTACAACGGGGCAATTGCACCACTCGGCAAGCACAAGCAAACCACTATTTTCTGGCAAATTGAAGCTATTCTCGAAAAGTACGGCTGCACACTCAAAACACCTGTTGCAGAAATTCCGGACGAAGCGATGGACGAAATAATGAATGGCACAGAAGAACGTTTGAATATTAAAAATCAGGCTATCGGGACGAATTATTTTTTGAGCTACGACGGCATTTTAAAATATATCGAGATGCAGTCGGAAACCAGTGCATCGGCTACCGAGCAAAAATGGGCAAACCAGTATTCAAAGTCTATCAGTTGTCCTGATTGTAACGGTGCAAAACTCCGAAAAGAATCGCTGCATTTTCGTATACACGATAAAAATATTTCGGAACTATCGGCTATGGATATTTCGGAACTATCGGAATGGCTGGCTAAAGTAGAACCTTTTCTATCAGAGAAACAGAAAACCATTGCTTCCGAAATTCTGAAAGAAATCCGCACACGTCTCCAGTTTTTGCTCGATGTAGGGTTGAATTACCTTTCGTTGAACCGAAGTTCACAATCGCTTTCGGGTGGTGAAAGTCAGCGCATACGACTTGCCACACAAATTGGTTCGCAATTGGTAAATGTGCTTTACATTCTCGACGAACCAAGCATCGGGTTGCACCAGCGCGATAATGAGCGACTTATTCGTTCACTAAAACAACTCCGCGATACAGGCAACTCGGTCATCGTGGTTGAACATGATAAAGAAATGATGCTGGCGGCTGATTATGTGGTGGATCTTGGCCCACATGCCGGTCTGCATGGTGGTGAAGTGGTTTTTGCCGGAACTCCTGCCGAAATGTTGAAAGCCAACACCCTGACATCCGAATATCTGAACGGCACAAAGAAAATTGAAGTTCCTGCCAAAGTTCGAACAGGAACCGGAAAAAGTATTACTATAAAAGGTGCGAGAGGTAATAACCTGAAAGGCATTAATGTGACTTTCCCGCTTGGAAAAATGATTTGTGTTACCGGAGTTTCCGGGAGCGGAAAATCAACACTGATAAACGAAACCCTGCAACCCATTCTGAGTCAGGAATTTTACCGTTCGTTGCAAGACCCTTTGGAGTATGAAAGCATTGAAGGATTAGAAAATATTGATAAAGTGGTGGAAGTGGATCAATCGCCGATTGGACGCACACCGCGCTCTAATCCTGCCACTTACACCGGAGTTTTTTCGGATATACGCAATGTGTTCGTGACCTTGCCCGAAGCAAAAATACGTGGTTACAAACCCGGGCGGTTTTCATTCAATACGGCCGGAGGTCGTTGCGAAGTCTGTGGTGGAAATGGCTACAAAACCATTGAAATGAACTTTTTGCCCGACGTGTATGTGCCTTGCGAAGTCTGCGACGGTAAGCGTTACAACCGTGAAACACTGGAAGTTCGCTTCAAAGGAAAATCGATTGCCGACGTACTGGCTATGACTATTGATCAGGCTGTGGAATTCTTTGAAAATCAGCCATCTATCCTGAATAGAATAAAAACAATGCAGGATGTTGGATTGGGTTATATTAAACTAGGACAGTCAAGTACCACGCTTTCGGGTGGTGAAAGCCAACGGGTAAAATTAGCTACCGAATTATCTAAACGTGATACCGGAAAAACGCTTTATATCCTCGACGAACCAACTACAGGACTTCATTTTGAGGACATCCGGGTTCTTCTTGGCGTACTGAATCGGCTCGTAAACAAAGGAAACACGGTGATAATTATTGAGCACAACATGGACGTAATAAAAGTTGCCGACCATATTATTGATATTGGACCTGAAGGTGGTGCTGCGGGAGGAAAAGTAATTTGTACCGGCACTCCGCAGGAAGTTGCCAATCATCCAACCAGCGAAACAGGACGGTTTTTGAAGATGGAATTGATGGCCCCTAACCCCTAAAGGGGAATTAAAATAGTCCACTTGTTTTTATTTGTTCTATAAATAAACTATTTTTGTAAATGTTTTGAAACAAAACAAGACCAATTACTTAACTTGTTGTAAATATGGTCTTCAAGTCCCCTTCAGGGGATTTAGGGGCTACTAAATAAAAAAATATGTCTGAAAC
>CAIQOG010000332.1 GCA_903873355.1 uncultured Bacteroidales bacterium | reverse complement strand
GGATGACAAAAATTGCTCAAGAAACTGGATTAAGTAGACCAAGTTTATACAAAGCTTTATCGGATGGATCTAAACCTCAGTTTGAGACAATTATGAAAGTATTAAGAGCAATAGGCGGGCAGATACAAATTAATCCCATGAAGACATAAAGAAAAACGCATCATAACAGGCACTTAGCAAAAGCGGCGGCGAACGATTCCTTTAAACCTCCCTACCCGCATTGGGCATTCTACCAGTTCGAACCTTGAACGCTCCGGACCCGCCCCCTTCGCCAAGTGCCAAACCGTTAGTGGCAACCTTGTGAAGCCGAACAACCTTTCTCAAATTAATGATATTAACAAACAGAAAAATAACTTTAACATACAAAAAATGAATTGGATTATTTTAATTATTGCTGGACTATTTGAAGTAGCATTTGCATTCTGCTTAGGAAAAGCAAAAGAAACCGCAGGAAACGAAATGTATTTATGGTATGTGGTTTTTATTGTGACCCTCACTGTCAGTATGGGACTTTTAATTAAAGCAACTCAAACTTTACCAATAGGGACAGCTTATGCTGTGTGGACCGGAATTGGAGCTGTTGGAACTGTTTTGGTAGGAATTTTTGTATTTAAAGAACCTGCGACCTTTTTGCGATTGCTTTTTATTATGACTTTAATAGGGTCTGTCATAGGACTAAAAGCAGTTTCACATTAAATCGAACAACTAACGAATGATAAGAACGGCAGCCACTAATCGGGTAGATGGCCGGTGAGCCGTTAAGCCCACCGGAGCGCCTCTCCCACCACTGTACGTAGGGTTCTCGTATACAGCGGTTCATCAGGCATCAACAACATCGTTCTTTACACTGTCAGCCGCTAAAAAAAATAATCAAGGATGAGAACGAATTCAGATCACCCTGGGTTAATTATCGCCCTATTTAATAAAAATGAAAAAATGATGAACAAATCAGTGCAGACCAAAATCTTGATAAGTATATTTCTATTCCTATCAAGTAGTTTATTTATTCAATGTTCACAAAAGGAATCGTCACAAGTTTCAGAAAAAGAATGGGCTGCTTTACCTGCAGATGGTCCGGCCTTGTCAACTTTTGAGCGTGTTTTTTGCAGTTCCGGGGCGACAGAATCCGAATTGTATGCGGCGGAAGAATTTATCAGACTTTTCCAAGAATTTACCGGAAAAAAATTGGTCATTGACAGCACCTATTCGCAAAGCGGCAAAAGCATTCTAATAGGCGCCGATGCCGTTGCAGCCTCCGGACTGCAAGTCAACACGGAAGAAATGGGTGAAGAGGGATTTTCTATTGAAATTGCCGAGGACAAGATAGCAATCTATGGCGGTCGTCCCCGTGGTACGCTTTATGGCGTTTATGAGTTTTTTGAGACATATTGCGGTGTGCGGTATCTTACCCACGATCACACGTTTTATCCAGCAGAGGGAAAAGATAAGGACTTTAGGATTAAAGGACGGAACTACAGCTTTATACCGTCTTTCTTTTTTCGTTGGTCATATTACGGTGAAACGAATAGAAATCCTGCCTTTGCTGCGCAATTGCGAACAAATACGGTTAGCGGTCCGGAAAAGCTCGGCGGGATTACCGGTTATAAATTGGTCAGCCATAATGTGGCTTATCTTGTACCACCTAATATATATGGGAAAGAACATCCGGAATATTACGCTTTGGTGAATGGGCGACGTGTGTTGGAGATGCATGGAGGTGGGCCGCAGTTGTGTATGACAAACCCAGACGTGTTCGACATTGTAGTCAAGGCCACTTTGGATGCTATTGAAAAACATCCGGAGATAAAAAACTTTAATGTCGCTCAAATGGATAATGGAAGCTACTGTACCTGTAAATCATGTGCTGCAATTGATACTCGTGAAGAAACCCATTCAGGAGCCATACTTTCTTTTGTAAATGATGTGGCGGAACGCATCGGAAAAGTGCATCCAGAGGTAATGATAGGTACCTATGCGTACGAATACACGCGCAAACCTCCAAAAACAATCCGTGCACGCGACAATGTGTTGATCCAGTTATGCAGCATAGAATGTTGCGAATTTCATGCGATTGACGATCCAAGTTGTGCATTGAACCAAGAATTCTGCAGAGACATGGATGACTGGAATAAAATAGCAAAGAATATTTTTATATGGCATTACAACACAAATTTCAAAGCTTATCTACTTCCTTTTCCTAACCTACGAAGTATTGGGAAAAGTGTAGAATATTTTGCGAATAACAATGGGCGTGGAGTATTTATGCAGGCTGCGGGAAATGGTTTTTCTACAGAATTGAGTGATCTACGCAACTATGTGATGTCGCGATGCATTTGGAAACCGGGGCGAGATAGTTGGCAGGAAGCTCTGGAGTTTTGTCGTATGCATTATGCTGAATCTGCTCAACCGATTATTGATTACCTTACTTATTATCACAATTTGATTGAAAAAGAGAAGAGGCATCCCCTTCTTTTTTGTACTGAAGCTTCTTTATGTTTGAATTCTGAAACTGTAAAGCAGATTGATAAATATTTTACTAAAGCGTTAGCTTTGGCACAATCCGAAGAAGTGTTTTCGCGTGTTGAAAAGGCAAGTTTATGTGTCTATCGTGCTAAACTTAGTGTCGCTGCTATGGAACTGAAGTATGAGAACGGCCTTTGTAAACCATATCTCGAAAGTGCAAATGAAACTCTTCTTGATCATTATGCAGAATTATGTGCGAAGTATAATGTTAGCATGGAAAATGAGGGGACAAAAATCGATACCTATCGGAACAATATGCGTAAACTTTATGCTGGCATGACAGCAGTTCTTTTGGAAAATGATTTCTGGAGAGTATTGGTATTGCCGGAAAGTAATGCAAAAGTAGTTGAAATGACCTACAAACCGACAGGGCGTAATGTGATTAAAGCTGCCAGGGCATTGGATCGTTTTCGGTTTGAGGATTGGGTTCAACAGGGCGATGGCCCGAAAGCTGAAGGAATTTTGGCATATAAAGTAATAGAAAAGACTCCTGCTAAAATGGTAGCAGCCTTAACAGCAGAGGATGGCGCAAAGATTGAGCGTACTATCAGTTTAGTAGGTGATGGGATTCGTTTTGAAATGGCATTAAAAGCAGAGGAATCCCGGCCATTCAATTTTCTTGTACATGCTGAATATGATGCAGGATCAGGTTCGGATAATCCGGAAGAAGTAAGCCTTTATGTTAAGGCGGACGAATGGATCCATGTAAACAAAGGCTGGGTAAATGCTAAGCCTAAAGATGGTCAAAGCGATTTAATCAATGAAGGACTTAAAGGGGGTGCAATTGCCTACTTTAATCAAAAGGAGGATTTTGGAGTAGAACAGCGTTTTGACCCAGGAGATTTTGAGCATATTAATCTTTTCTGGAGCCCTGAACGAATGCAGATTAATCTGGAAATGACCCCCACTGTTAAAAAGCTTAGATCGGGAGATCAGGCTAAATACAGCTATGATGTGCATTATTTTGATAAAGCTCCTGTCGGTCGTTAAAATAATTTTTAACAAATATTGAAATGTCAGTCAGTTAAAATTAGTTTTTAATCAGACTCCCTTTACCAACTCAACTTAAAGAATGAATTATCATAAAGAAATACATTATGAGTAAACCAAAATTGTTCTTTGGCTCGTCAATCTAATAACTTAATGTCACTTATGCGATACATGAAATTTTTTATTCACTGCCGAAGGTACAATTTGGAATCAAGGAGTTTTTAACTTATCTGTGTCATCCTTAGAATCTTTATAACAAAACTTGATAGTTATGATTTTGCGATATTCATTTTTACACCAGATGATTATATTAAGATTCTCGGGAAGAAAGATTTAACTGTTAGAGACAATGTTCTTTTTGTATTAGGCTTATTCAATAGCAGACTTGAAAGAAATTGACGTTACAGTGTTGTTCCTGAATATTGAGATTTTCATCTTCCAACAGATTTAATTGGATTAACACCATCAAAGTATGAAGCAACTCGTACAGATAATAATCTTGAGGCTGGAACTGGTAGTGCTTCCAAAAAATAAGAGAATATATAGTAAAATTTGGTAGTATTAATAAATCAAACGATGACTCAGAAACAAAATCGCAAATAGAATCTGAAACAGAAAATAAAAAAAGTTCTGAAGATTTGTTTGAAAAATTAAATATCGATAAAGATTATGATGCTGCCATAAAAACTCTAATTAAAAATATTAAAATTGAAAAAAAATCAAGATGAAAAAGTTCATTTAAAGGGATATATTTGCTACGCTAAATTTCAAAAAGATACAACTGAAGGGAAAGTTGAATTTGAAAAGTTAAACAAAGAAAATTCTTAAAGTTGACTATCTCCGTGGCAGTGCCAAGGAGTATTACGCCAACTTTATTTCGGCAAAGAAGCCGAAAATCGATTTTGGTTTAGGAATCAATTCTTTATTGGTCGTACCTTTTACATTCAACCGGGTATTCATAGTTATTTCAGGTCTGAACAAAGTACAACGTTCGCTAATAGCCAAACCTATACTATTCCGACATTTGAATTGACGCCAATAGTGAGGATAGGTGCCAGACTTTGGAAAAAGCATTGACCATAATTGTTGCTATAATTTTAGAAGCCCGAACCGCTAACAGCCGTTATGGGCAAGCGTAGGAACGACCTTTCAAAATAAAGAAATCTTAACAACGAGGAATTTTTCCACTGTAATTTAGTATCTTTGAATAGTGAGAAACCATAAACCAATAGGACTTGATTTTGAGATTGACAAATTAACAAACTCAAT
>CAIQOG010000331.1 GCA_903873355.1 uncultured Bacteroidales bacterium | reverse complement strand
GTAAAAATATAACACTGAATTTTGGCACAGTAACTAAAATACTGTCTTTGAAATCTGTCAGATTCTTTTCGTCGATAATCACATCTTCATCATTGAATGAATTACCATGTATTGTGATCATTTTACAGGTTTTGCTATTTCCGATATTTTCGGGCAGATCAACCTGAACAATATAATCGTGCTCAAAATCACGACTGTAAAGTGCTATGGTATACCCTGTTGTATCAGTATATGCTTTACAACTAACCGGATCAATCGTTAATGCATTACCACCTTTATTGTAAATTTTGGTACCTGTCGAGAATTTTGTTTCCAACATATTTCCACCTTTACAATAGGTATTTATGTATTTACCCATGTAGAACATTGGCATACGTTTGAAACTAATCTGATCGGAAATTAATCCCCACTGGCTGCTCTGGAAATTAAAGTAATTTACATTTGGTACACCATACAATGGAACGGAAGTATAATAATCAGCAAAAGTCACAGCCTGCCCTAATTTACCATTATATGCAGTTGTTGTCATACTTCCTTCGTACATATACATGGGTAATACTCTTGAACATATACCTAACATTTCCTTTTGATCGGCCAATAAACCGTTAAAATTGTTTTGCATCATTTCAAAACTGCCTTTGTAATAATCCAGTTGAGAAGTCTCTAATGGAATTTCAGGATCAAAGGTCATATTTCCACCCATATATCCACTAATCGACAAATAGTCAAGTTCTTTGTTTTCTCCGGTAAGTAATTTGGCATGAAGACCGTAATTATCTCCCGGATAACGACCACTATAAGCCAGTTTTATTTTTTGTGCATCATAACCCGGTGTTGCACGCATAATGTTTGCTGCTTCTCTGGCATAGGCTCCATACACAGTGTAATCGGCACCAATTTCGGCCATGTGTAGTCCTGCTCCACCCCAAACTTCATTTCCAATTTCTAATAATATGCCCCTGTTTTTCGACATCAAATCTGTATATCCTTCAGCTGCTCGAAGCGATCCACCAGTAGTAGAAACATCTCCGGCAATGTATTGTATCAATGATTTAAATGTTTGGGTATTATTTCTTGAATCGGTTTTATCAGAAATACCGGTACTGAAAAATGCTTTTGCATTCAATTTATTTGCCAATGTAATCCAATCACCATACGTGAAGGTTTCACCTGCATTTTTACCGGTAGAGAATTTGTAACTGAGTGCATTAGCACCAATTCCTCCCCAGCGTAACGAAGCAGCCTTGAATTCTTTCAACAAATCAACTGCTTTAGTTGAGAATGGAGAAGTTGGATCATAAACTGTTTTATTACAAAATTGGATATTGTCTAAGAAAAAGTCACCCGAACCGGTAGCAATAAAATCTAAATACCAACCTCCATCTATGCCCGTATAGGTAGTATTGAATGTGAGTTCATATACCTGCCAGCTATTATCGGAAGGAGGTGATACTGTTTGAGTTGCAAAAACAGCACCAGCACTTGCTCCTTTAATACTAACCGTAATATCGCCGGTATATCCTGTTCCACGTCGCACAGCAAATCGTACAAGATACGGGTACTGAGCATCAATTGCAGTACTCATTGAACAACGGAAATACCCATTTGCAACTGCCGTAATCTGAGCAGAATATTTACCTTCATACGGAGTAGTTGTAACACGTTTATAACTTGCATTAGAAACCGATTTATCAATATATTTGATATTTGAAATAGTGTCAAGTTCTATACTTTCAAAATCACTAAAGGTAACAATATTATTACTCATTATTCCTTTTCGGTTAAAATCGGCTAACACACCAATACCATCAAATTTGCATAAAGGTTTTAAATTTATAGTCAAACGACCTTTATAAATTTCATCGCGTGTTTCATTTGGATCAAAAGCAGTTGTACTAACTGAAATCGGGGAACATTTTGCCGAAACATTGTAACTTGCATCCACAGCAGATACAGCAAACGAGTAACTTGTAGTTGGAATAAGTTTGTTTACCAATAAGGTAGTATCATTCCAGTTTTGTTTGATCAGATTTCCATCCTGGTAAATATTATATCCTCGGGTTTGAGTTTCAATATCTTTTACCGAATTCCATTTAAGTTTTACCCCAAAAGCAGTTACAAAATCGGTTTTCAGATTTGTTGGAACAGGTGGTGGAACTATATCAAGAAAATAAGTAGTTGCGTTTAAGATATTGGTTGGTAAAGAAGAATTATACGACTGATCTACAGCTTCAACCATACAAGAGTAGTTAGTAGTTTGTTTCAATCCTTTAATAAGATATTCAGTACTTTTTATCAGGGTGTCATTCACAATTTTCCCATCCACAAAAATATTATAACCTCTTACACCTCGCTTATCATTATCAGTTGAAGCATCCCATTTTAAGGTAATATCATTTGTTCCTAAATTAGAAACTTTTAGATTCGTAGGTGTTGATGGTTTTGTAATATCAAAATCAGGAGATAAATTATCATCAGAAATAAAGCTAAGTGGAATGGTAGATGATGACCATTTAATCCAGAATGGTTGTGAATTTACGACATCACGAGCATAAGCTTCGAAATAATACACTTTTCCTGCTTCTAATTTTATTGCGCTTGAAATATAAGTTGCAGTCGAACCTTCAACCATGGTTGTCAACACTGCAGGATCAGTTGAAACACCATCAGCCAGATTTATATAAAAATAAAAACCTTCGTTCGATAATCCCTGGAAAACGTAATAATCGGTGGCCGGTGGAACGATATAACCATTCATACGCATCCAGAAGAAATCGCGCACTTTATTTTCAATAGGCGTGTTTGTCTGGCATATTTTTACATACGAATTATCGGTTGGTAATGTACTTTGAGCTGGACGTGGTTGCCATTGTGGAACATCATACTCTATAAAATTAGCACATGGATTTTTGTAACTGATTATGTTTAGTGTTTGAGTACTTACATAAGTATCTATACCACCATCAGCTATTCCACCGTCATCTTTCAATGTAATTTCCAAATCAACATTTCCTAATGCAGATTTATCCTTCACATATATAAGCGCCACTTTGTCCTGACCTTTGTAAACAACAGAGTCGACAAACAGTTTAGTCAAATCTTTTGAAACAGCTGTAATATTGATATTTTGAATTTTATTTTCATCTCCATCCGAAACAAAGGGCAAAACAAGTACTTGTTGACCACGTCCCACATAAAGCTGTGTAGAAATTATACCACAATTGGGTTTGTTATTGATAGCAGGATTTACTACGAATACATTGAAAGAAGATGTATTAGTATCCTGTGAACCAAAATCTACAGTGCCACGATCATCTTTTAATGTCAGAGTAATAGTTGCGCTTCCTGGTCCAACCGGTGTGAAGTTTAAAGTTCCAGTAGTGCCACCGCTAAAATTTACAACGATACTGCTATTATTCACAACAGTTTGGTCGCTACTTACTGCTGTAATCGTAATATTCTCTGTTCGCTCAGGATTCCCATCATCAATTCCGGTTAAATTTATAGTTTGAACCCCGGATGTTGTATAAAGTGTTCCCGGATTTGAAATCGGATCAATTGTTGGTTTTTTATTTAATTGTGCATCGGGTCCAACTCTCAATTCATCAGCGCCCATATCAGATGTGTTAACATCACGAAAATTTCCATCAATGTCGCGGGTGATTGTAGCTATTGGTTTTCCTGAATTACTTGCACCGGTTGCTTCAGAAGTTAAATGTAAATCTGATAAGCTGGCAAAAGGAGGCATTTCAGAAATTGAATGGCTTTCTTTTGGTGCAACTGATGTTTTATAAGCTGCTAATGTAGAAAAAGGGGTTGAATATGCCAAAAAGTTGGCAGCTTCTGGATAATAT
>CAIQOG010000330.1 GCA_903873355.1 uncultured Bacteroidales bacterium | reverse complement strand
TTTGACCACCACTTAAATATTTATTAAATGTTGAAGAAGAACATAACAGTCCAGCCCCTAATTCTACAAAAGGTGAAACTGCCCACCCTTTTGGATGTAGGTAATAATTATAGTCGACCAATAAGGTATTAACATCACAATAAGAAAAATTGGATTCAATCCGTGTAAAAAGTGTTAGATTTTGAAATTTTAATCCAAGATTCATATTGTTAGTTAAATTATAATTTACACTTATAGGAAAACTTTTCCATACAGAATTTAGATATGAATCATTACTAGATCGTACTAATAAAATGTTGATCGGGCTAAAATCTGCTCCAAATCGAAATTTTCCTTTTTCCTGTGCGGTTAAAGAAAATAAAAACAAAATTAACAATAGAGAGACTGAAGTTTTTCTCATTTAATAATCTATAGTAAGTAATGGGCGGACTAAGTTACTTTGAATTTTTATAACACACCAAATATTTTGAATTAAACAAGTCATAATCTTTATTTACACCACTTTAGGGGTTAGGGGTCAAAGCGTTGCAAACTCGTAGCCTTCACTTCTCCAGAATTCAATAGCAGCAGGCAATACCGAGAGTATATTATCTGATGCTTTTACCGAATCGTGAAAAACTACAATTGACCCGTTACGGCTAAAGCGTTTAATGTTTTGAAGAATTTTTTCAGGTGATAATTTCTTGTTGTAATCGTGTGTGAGCAAATCCCACATGATAATTTCAAAACGTGATTCGAGTTTTTGTTTCTGTTTGTGTGTAATACGCCCGTAAGGCGGTCGGAAAAGGTCACTGTTAATGTAAGCCAGAGCTTTCAGTGCATTATCCACATACTCATCAACTTTTACAGAAAATCCTTTGATATGATTGAAGGTGTGATTCCCGGGTTTGTGTCCACTTTCTACAATCCGGGCATAAACTTCGGGATATTTACGAACATTATCGCCCACACAAAAAAAAGTGCCTTTGATATTGAACTGATCCAATATATCAAGCACTTGGGAAGTGACTTCCGGCACGGGACCATCGTCGAAAGTCAGATAAATGACTTTCGACGAGGCATCCTTGCGCCAAACCAGTTTCCCAAAGAAAGGACGAAAAAAATCGGGAAACCTTATGTTCATTTACATTTGAACTCTTTTACTATAATTCATATAGTAAGGCAGATATTTATCGAGTAATGCCTTTTGTTTATTTTCATCGCAAATTCTCAAAACCTGTTGTAACACTGCCATATTATGACCAATACTGCGCGAAACTGTGCTCTGATCTTGTGTCGAAAGGCTGAAATACCAATCGAGGTATTCGGTACAATCTTTAGCCACAGCATCCAAAATTGGAAGTGCTTTGGCCGGCTGATGCAGTTTCAGATAAAAATCCGCAAGTTGCGTCGACATATAATCATGACGAACAGTTTTGCCGGGAATTACTATATTACAGTAATCCAGCGCTTTCAAAGCACGGGTAGTATCGTTCTTAGCCATAAGTGCGCTTATCAACTGAGTAAACATCATGCGGTGCGTATGACACATACGTGAGATATTTTCGTCGAGATAAACTTTCGGATCAGCAATATTTCCGAATTTGAACTTGTTCATCATGTTGTCATACATTTCATCAACATTTACACCAGATCCGGCACCTTTCACACCAACAGGCAGAATCTGATAAGCAAGACCTGTAAGCTCAAAATGATCGTTTAATCCCAGATAATAATCATCACCTACAGTTACTGCAAAGTAGATTGGGCGTTTCCAGTGATTTTCCTTCAACAGTTCAAGAATCATCAACTCACTTTTGGTAAGTCTTCTTTTCAAATCCACATTAATTTGAGGAATTATCTCAGAAGCGCGTTTTTCAGGTAATGCACCGTTTTTAATTACTTCCTGAGCATCAATTGGCAGGAACAGTTGTTTAGCAGGAATAAATGCTTCACCTTTCATCTTGGTCGACGAATCGGAACTCAGAATGAAATCAAAAGCAGTTTTCATATCCAAGGGTTTTTGCAAAATATCTTCCACCCACAGTACTTCATTCTTTCCGGCTACAAAATCTTTCGGTTTCCACGAAATAGGAAGGGGTGCCGATTTATATGCGCCACGCTTCATTTGTTCAATGTACCAATCGGTTTGCAGGTAACTAAGGTTACAAACACGAATATCAGTTCCTTTGCCTTCAACTTCCTGATTATACCAAAGCGGGAAGGTATCGTTATCGCCGTTAGTAAAAATAATAGCATTAGGTTTACACGAAGCAAGGTAGTTCTGACCAAAATCGCGACAAGTGTAACGGTTACTACGATCATGGTCATCCCAGTTTTGTTGAGCCATAAGAGCAGGAACTCCCAAACAAACAATTGCAGCCAATGCGGCAACTGCAGTACGCGACACTTTAGGGAAATATTTATCAACACCTTTAATGATTCCAAGTACCCCGAAACCAATCCAGATACAGAACGCGTAAAACGATCCTGCATAAGCATAGTCTCGCTCACGGGGTTGGTAAGGTGTCTGATTGAGGTAAATCACAATAGCTAGACCTGTAATCAAAAACAAAAACAAGATTAACCAAAATCCTTCCATTCCGTTTTTTCCACTGTAAATCATAAACAACATTCCGAGTATTCCGAGTAACAGCGGTAAAAGATAAAACGTGTTATGCCCTTTATTATTTTTCAATTCCGAAGGGAGCTTAGTCTGGTCTCCAATCAACAAATTATCTATAAAGCTGATTCCTGTAATCCAGTTACCATGTTCCAGTTCACCATAGCTCTGCAAATCATTCTGGCGGCCTGAGAAATTCCACATAAAGTAGCGCCAGTACATAAAGCCAACCTGATATTCGAAGAAGAAGCGCATATTTTCAATAAAAGTCGGTTTGATATCGCTCTTCTGCTGACCGCAATAATCATAATCAATCCGTTCACCTTCAATCCTTGCCCATTGTTTGTATGCATCGATATGTTGAGGTGTTGTACTGTACATACGTGGGAATACCATCATAAAACGATCATCCATCACATAATCTCTTTTATAACCGGTAATGATGTATTCATCTTTATCGCTATCGGAAGTTTTAGGCTTTTTTGTATAAGTAGGTTCACCAATTTTTTCTTCTGGGACGCACATATTTCCTTCAACACGGAGTTTCACAGGTGCACTGTAAACGGCTCCGTAAAGAAGTGGCGTATCACCATATTGTTCACGGTTTAAATAATATTTCAGCGAGAATACGTTATCAGGATTGTTTTGATCCATCGTTGGGTTGCTGGTAGAACGAATAACAATGATTGCATACGATGAATATCCAATGGAAACTACAGCAATCATCAGCAAAATAGTATTAAGCCATCGTGCTTTAATATTTTGTTTGCGAAAAAAGAAAAATGCGCCTAAACCTGCAATAATGATAATGCCCAGAATTATATGATTTCCAAAGAATGGAACTCCTACCAATGAAACTGAAGCGATAAACGCAATGGCCATACGCAGGTAATTGCGGTTAGTGTACGATTCATAAACACCCCAGATAATGAATGAAATTGTGAGCAGAATATAAACGTATAAGCCTGTATTAAATGCAAAACCTAGTTTATTCACAAATAGCAGTTCAAACCATCCGGCAACTTCAATAAATCCCGGAATCAAACCATAGAGAACTGCTGCCAGAATAATAATTCCTGCAACCAATGCTACAAGAGCACCTTTTACTGTCGGTGTGTGTTTTCTAAAATAATACACCAGCACCATAACAGGAATAACCAGAAGATTCAGAATATGCACACCTATTGAAAGACCCATCATATAAGCTATGAAAATCAACCAACGGTCAGAACCCGGTTCATCTGCAACATCTTCCCATTTTAAAATAAGCCAAAACACTAATGCTGTAAAAAGCGAGGAGAATCCATACACCTCAGCTTCGACTGCAGAGTACCAAAATGTATCTGAAAATGTATAAGCCAATGCACCAACCAAACCAGCTCCCAATATACCAATCACATTAGCTGTTGTATAATCTTCGTCTGTTTTGATTACGATTTTCTTTGCCAAATGAGTGATAGTCCAAAACAGGAAAAGTATAGTAAACGCACTGCACACAGCAGTAATCGCATTCACCATATATGCTACTTGAGTAGGATCTTTGGCAAACAACGAGAATAAATGACCTGTGAGCATAAAAAACGGAGCTCCCGGAGGATGACCCACATCTAACTTAAACGCTGCAGAAATAAATTCCGGGCAATCCCAAAAACTGGCAGTTGGTTCAAGAGTCAGCATGTAGGTTGCTAATGCAATAACAAAAGTCACCCAACCAGAGATGTTGTTCAGTAATTTGAATCTTTTCATTTTATATTAATTAATAAATTAGTTTCCTGTGCGGTATTTTATCAAACAATTTCGTTTGTATCTTATGTTTTTCTTATAAAAAAATATGGTTCTGAACATATAGATCAATTAACCAAATTCAAAAAGTTTTCAAAGATACAAAGAAAATTTAGTTGGATGTATAAGAAATTATGATTTTGGTTAATTTTAAATATTATCAGTTATTTATAGTTGTTTGACGGAAAGAAAAACTATTATATTACAAATTTTGTATTGTTGTTTAAATCAAGTACGGCAAAATTCTATAGAGTATTTTATCAAACAAAAAATAAAATATAATTAGTCCCTGTTAATTGTATTATTAAT
>CAIQOG010000329.1 GCA_903873355.1 uncultured Bacteroidales bacterium | reverse complement strand
GAGCATAAGAATATTTTGGACATTAAAATTCTGAAATTCAATCAGGTCATCATCAAAGCCTTTATCGAGTTTCAGCCATTGAATAATTTTGTCAGCTCCAACAATTAAAAGCACAAAAATAATAATAGCAAGTATTAAAACTCCTGCAGAATACAGCCAGGCGAAAACATCTTGGCCAGATCCTGTATAAAAATATGTTATTTGACTCATTGAAAAAATGGAATTTATTAACCAGTAAAGTCCATACAATTTGATAATTATTCTAAAAAAATCCTTTTTAGTCATGTTGAATAAATTTAAAATTAAGTTTTCAAAATTAATAATTCCTGTCTAACCAAACAACAAAACTCCCATTTATTTTACAAATTGCTTCATACTGCAAATTCAGTATCTTTGTACCTCAAAATTTCAAAAATCATGGTCAGTTATTTACAGGTAGAAAATCTAACCAAATCGTTTGGTGATAATCTGCTTTTCGAAAACATATCATTCGGCATTGCCGATAATCAACGGGTGGCGCTTATTGCCAAAAATGGTACCGGTAAAACAACATTGCTTAATATCATTGCCGGAAACGAGGATTATCAGAGCGGAACTATCTCTTTTCGGCGCGATTTGCGCATTGGTTACTTAGACCAAAACCCCGATTTTCCCAAAGAATTATCGGTAATTGATGCCTGTCTGCGTTCCGACAATGAAGCCGTGCGAACCATTGCAGCTTACGAGCATTGTATGTTGACTGAAAATCATGCCGGACTGGATGAGATTCTGGCACAAATGGACCTTCACAAAGCATGGGATTACGAAACACGCATTAAACAAATTTTGGGAAAATTGAAGATTACCAACTTCGAACAACTGATTGGTGAACTTTCGGGCGGGCAATTAAAACGGGTTGCACTGGCTAATGTATTGATTTCAGAGCCTGATTTGCTTATTCTTGATGAGCCTACCAATCACCTCGACCTCGAAATGGTGGAATGGCTCGAAGATTTTCTGAAACGTTCCACCATGGCCTTGTTTATGGTGACTCACGACCGCTATTTTCTCGATCGGGTTTGTACCAATATTATGGAAATTGACCATCAGGGAATGTTTCAGTATAATGGAAATTATTCGTATTATCTTGAAAAACGGCAGGAACGCATCGAAAACTGGAACTCAGAAAGTGAACGTACCGTCAATTTATACAAAAAAGAACTGGAATGGATGCGCCGTCAGCCACAAGCCCGAACACACAAATCCAAATCGCGTCAGGAAAGTTTCTACGAAATAGAAGAACGTGCCAAGCAACGCCGGAATAACGACAACGTGCAACTCGATGTGAAAGCAAGCTACCTCGGTTCGAAAATTTTTGAAGCCAAATACATTTGCAAAGCGTATGGCAAGTTGAAAATTCTCGACAACTTTTACTACAACTTTGCCCGCTATGAAAAAATGGGCATCGTGGGCAAAAACGGAACAGGGAAATCCACTTTCCTGAAAATGCTGTTGGGCGAAGTAAAACCAGACAGCGGTTCATTCGACATTGGCGAAACAGTGGTTTTTGGCTATTATAGTCAGGATGGACTGGCATTCGACGAGCAAATGAAGGTGATTGATGTGGTGCAGGATATTGCCGAAGAAGTGAACCTTGGCAACGGAAAGAAAATGTCGGCTTCGCAGTTTCTGCAGCATTTCCTGTTCACTCCTGAAACACAGTACAATTATGTGTATAAACTGAGTGGTGGTGAGAAACGGCGTTTGCATCTATGTACCGTGCTGATGCGCAATCCCAACTTTCTGGTACTTGATGAGCCAACCAACGATCTCGACATTGTGACGCTGAACATTCTGGAAGAATACCTGCAATCGTTCAAAGGTTGTGTAATTGTGGTGAGTCACGACCGCTAT